>JAKZYK010000431.1:0-5525 GCA_047514485.1 Gammaproteobacteria bacterium | reverse complement strand
GTGAATCCAGATGCCGTATCCGTTTCGCTGCCGGCGCCGATCCCATTCGTTGGGATAGTTCAGCCCGAGGGCGCCGGCGCCGTAAAGATCGGGCAAGTACCGGTCCGCCACCCACATGGTCACGAAGTAGACCCCGAGCGGGGTCTTCAGATCTCCCTCGCGCCGCTTGGCGGGCCCGCCCCGTCCGATGGAGGCGTACCAGTCTCCCGACCTAGTCCAGCCTTCGTCGGACCAGTTGAAGAGATAAAGGCGCGAGTGGCCGGTATCGGCAACCAGGACCTTGGTGCGGTCCGGGGCGGTTTCGATCAGGACGTCCGGCAGGTGTCCGGGCGGCGGGCGATCGAACCAGTAGGAGAGTCGGGAATACGCCTCGTCGGTCGGATACACCAACAGACTCGGCACCCTGCGCGGAGCGAGATCGACCAGAGTCGCTCCGAGATCCTCCGTTCCGAGCAGGGATGCCTGAATCAGTCGTGCAGCACGAAAGTCGGGGTAGTTCTCGGTGACGTGGTACAGCGCCTCGAGCCCGCCCGAACGATCCCCCGCGTCGAAGCGGTCGAGGGCCTCGAAGAGCTGCGCCTCGCGGATATCCAGGCCGGCCGCCGTCCCGGCCAGCAACCACAGCACCGCGCCGAGCGCGAGACGGCCGAAACGTCTCTGCAATCCTGTGGGTCGGTTGGAGGCCGCCAACGTTACGTCCTCGAGCGTTCCGTCGTGCCGGGAATCATGCGGAAACCGCGGCGCCCGATGGTACCTGCGTTGCGGCTGAATTGTTTCGTGGCAACTCCCAACGATTTCCCGGCTTGGTGCGATCGATCAATCTCCCCCGCGGATGCGATCGAGGGTGTCGTGAATCCACTGCTCGGCGATCCGGTTGATCTCCGCCGCGCTCCGCCCGGCGGTCTCGATTGGCTCTCCGATGACCACGCGGATAATGCCGGGGTACTTGTAGAAGCTGTTTCTCGGCCAGCAATCCCCGGCGTCGTGCGCGACGGGAACAGCGGGACGGTCGGTGTGGACCGCGAGGCGGGCACCGCCCTGCTTGAACCGCCGTCTCACACCGGGAGGCACACGGGTACCTTCGGGAAATACCACCACCCAGCAGCCACTCACGAGCCGCTCTGCGCCCTGTTTGAGCAATTGCTCGAAGGCGCTGAGCCCGGCACTTCGATCGATCGCGATCGGACGCATCGTAGCGAGCCCCCACCCGAAAAAGGGGATGCGGAGCAGCTCTCGTTTCAGCACCCAGACCTGCGGCGCGAAGTAGCGTTGCAGGGCGAGCGTCTCCCAGGCGGATTCGTGCTTGGAGAGGATGACGGTGGGCTCGACGGGGATGTTCTCGAGACCCTCGACCTCGGACTTGACGCCGCACGTCACCGAGAGCCAGTACAGGTTGAAGCGGCTCCACTGCGTGACCATGCGCCATCGAAACCGGTAGGGCAGCAGCGTCGATGCCAGCGCGATCGGCGTGAACACCAGGGTCGAGCACACCAGACCGAGCGCGAACAGGGAGGAGCCGATGAACACGCCGGGGGTCACCACCCGTGCGGCAGAGGCGCCGCCTGCGCCGGCCGCCGTCATCGGCTCACCGCCGAGCCCGTTGGCGGATCGAGGTGCCGTGCAGTCTCGAAAACCCCGGGCGCGAACCGCGCGCCGCGCCTGCTCACGGTGCGTTTGAGCACGAAGTCGAACAGTAGGGGGTTGTGGTCCTGGATCTCCTCTAGCACCGGCACCACCTCCGCCGGCAGGAAGCCGTGCGCGACCATGTCGTCGAGGTCGAACAGCGCCGGGATGCCGGGCAGGGGGTAGTCGGAGCCGTTCAGCAGGCGATCATGCCAGTCGGTGCGCTCCAGGACCTTGCCGAGTGCGGTGGCGGTGCGATTCGACTGCATCAGTGCGGAGATGTCGCCCATCAGGAGGTGCTCGTAGTGCGGATCGTCCATCAGCCTCGCGAAGAGATCGACATTCGGCACCACGGGACCGCCGGGACCTGCGTCGAGATCGACACCGGCGCCGAACGATGCGCAGTGCGCGACGATTACCCGGACCCCGTGATCGAGGGCCCGCCGCACTCGGAGCGGATTACCGAGCTCATCGTCGGCGACGCCGCTGACCGCACGTTCCCGCCCACCGTGGGTGAGCAATGGGACGCGGTGCCGGGCCAGCGCCTCGTAGAAAGGGTCGCATCTCGGTGAGGCGGGGTCGATCCCCATCGCGTTCGGCAGCCACTTCACCGCCAGTGCGCCGCCCGCGACCGCCGCATCCAGCGCCTCCACCGCGTCCGCGCGATATGGGTGCACGGACGCGGCCCATTCGAGCTCGCCGGGGTAGCGCGCAGCGACGGTCCGGGCATACGCGTCGGGGACGTGGAAGGCGGTCGTCTCCGGCCGGGCGCGTCCGCCCTCGTCATGGACCTGATCGAAAGCAAGCAGCATCAAGCGAGAGCCGGGCGATGCGGCGCGATGGCACGCGAGGAGACGGTCGAGAAAGGTGCGGCTGGCGTCTTCGCCGTATCGCACACAGCTCCCGTTGAGAAAGAAACGGTACCGCGCGTACTGGAGCGGGTTCCTCGGGCTCAGCATCTGCTCGCCGATCCATGCGTCGCCCGGCCTTCCTCCGTCGCCGAGCAGATGCACGTGGGCGTCAATGGCCTTCGCGGGATCGATGCCGTCGAACGCACGCGCAATGAGCTCGTGCGAAGCAAGCGGCTCGGGGAGCACGGCGTCGAGGCAGGGGTTGAAGAGCCGGAGAGCGCCGCGTGCGCTTGCGGGGAGGAACGCGGCCGGCGCTGCGAGCATTGCGAGCATTCGGCGTCTCGGGATGGAGCGGCGGACACGGATGGGCGGAAGTCGCGGCCCCGGTCCTTTGACGTCGCGAATGAAGGAGGCTGGCTGGCTCATGAGGGACGCCTGCCGGACTCAGCCGGTGCCCGTGCACTCCGATGCACGGACAGCTCCGCAGGCGGCGCGCGGACTACGCTGCATCTGCGCTTTGCACCCTAGATCGAGTCGAGGGGCTGCACGTGGCGAATGGCCCGTGCCGCCGTGCATGCCATGGCCAGGGAAGCGCCGGTGCTCATTCGCTCGTCGACTGCAGCAGCGAGATGTCTGCCGTCTCCATGAACAGCGCGCCGATCCGGGCGAGCAGTGCCAGCCGGTTGCCGCGCACCCGTTCGTCGTCATCCATGACCTTCACGGTGTCGAAGAATCGGTCGACGTCGCCACGCAGCCCCGCGAGGTTCGCCAGCGCGCCGGTGTACTCGCCCGCGTCGAGCATCGTGCGAGCCCGCGGCTCGATTCCGGCCAGCGCGTCTGTGAGGCTCCGTTCCGCATCCTCGCGGAACAGCGAATCGTCGACTTCGCCGGGGATGTCGATCTGCCTCTGTTCCGCCTGGCGCAGGATGTTGCCGATGCGCTTGTTGGCGGCGGCGAGGCTCGCCGCTTCGGGTAGGGATCGGAATGCCCCGACAGCATGCGCCCGGTGCGCAAAGTCGAGCGGGCGCGCCGGCTCCTTCGCCAGCACCGCGTTGAAGACGTCGGTCGGGATCGACCGGTCCGCGAAGTAGGCGCGCAGCCGATCGAGCATGAACCGGCGCACTTCGGTCCCGGTGCTGGGCGAGGCCATGACGACCGAGGCCACCGTGTCGGCGGGATAGCCGTTCCGTGCTGTCGCTCCGGGCTCTTCGCGGGTTTGCTCCGTGTAGCACTCGAACGCGGCTTCGATCATCTCGCCCAGATCGAGATCGAGATCACCCTCGATCATGATGCGCAGCGTACCGAGGGCAGCTCGGCGAAGCGCGAACGGATCCTTGTCTCCGGTCGGGGCCTGACCCAGGCTCAGACATCCGGCAATGGTATCGAGCTTGTCGGCGATCGCGATCGCGCGCCCGGCGCCAGTGTCGGGGATGTCGTCGTCCGCAAAGCGCGGCATGTAGACCTCGCCGATCGCATCCGCCACCGCCGCCGGCTCGCCGTCGAGGCATGCGTACTCGCGGCCCATCCGGCCTTGCAGCTCCGGGAACTCGCCGACCATCTCGGTCAGAAGGTCGCACTTCGAGAGCAGGCCGGCGCGCCGGGCGTCCGCCACCGCGTCCTCGGATCCGCCCATTGCGCGCATCACACGCCCGGCAAGCTCCGACACCCGTTCGGACTTGGCGTGCAGCGTGCCGAGCTTGCGCTGGAAGACGACATCCTCGAGTCCTTCCAGGCGCGATTCGAGGCTGCGCTGGCGGTCGGCGCCGAAGAAATACGCAGCGTCGCTCAACCGGGGCCGGATGACCCGCTCGTTGCCTTCGCGCACGGTTGCGGGATTGCGGCTCTCGATGTTGCTCACCGCGATGAAGTGCGGCATCAACGCGCCGTCGTGGCCGGCGACGGGGAAGTAGCGCTGGTGTCCCTGCATCGTCGCGACGAGCACTGCGTCGGGGAGATCGAGGAACTCGGTGTCGAAGTGGCCGGCGACCGCGACCGGCCATTCGACGAGCGCGGCGTTCTCCTCGAGCAGCGCCGGTTCGATGCGCGCCTCGCCTCCGAGCTCGTCCGCCGCCTGCTCGACCTGTGCGCGGATCATCTCCATGCGCTCCTCGAACCCCGCCACGACGTGACCCTGGCGCCGGAGCGCCGTCACGTACTGGCCCGCGTCCTCGAGCACGATGTCTCCCGGGTGGTGGAATCGGTGCCCGCGGGTGGCGGGTCCGGACCGGACGCCGAGAATCTCGGCCTCGACGACCTCCGCGCCGTGCATCAGCACCACCCAGTGCACGGGGCGCACGAACTCGGTGTCACGATCCGCCCACCGCATCCGCCGCGGCGCCGGCAGTCTGGCCAGCGCCCGATCGACCATTCCGGGCAGCAGGGAGCCGAGCGCCGCGCCGGCTTTCGTGGATCGATAGCCGAGCCAGGCGCCGTCTCCTGTCTCGATCCGTACGAGCCGACCCACGTCGACCCCGACCGATCTGGCAAACCCCAGGGCCGCCGGTGTCGGCTCGTCGTTCTCGTCGAACGCGCGGGAGAGCGGCGGACCGCGTCGTTCCACATCGCGGTCCGGCTGCGTGGCGGGCACGCCGGGAACGAGGACCGCGAGCCGCCTCGGAGTCGCGCAGGGCGCCGGGGCGCCGTGGGCCAGTCCGGCCGCGTCGAGTTCGGATGCGAGTTCGGATGCGAACGCCTCCGAGAGCGTGCGCAACGCCTTCGGCGGCAGCCCCTCGGTACCGATCTCTACCAGCAGGTCGTTCACGTCCGCCATTGCTGTATTTCGCTCCCGGAGGCTGTTCCCGGATCCCGCTGCGCCGGTTGCGTCACCCGCGTTCGGGCTGACGCCTCATGGCCGGGACCGACGCTTTCCGGATTCCCGCCATCGGTACCCGCATGCGTGGATTGACGTTCCGTCCCGGTTACCGTCCACCGAACTCGCGAGGCCCAACGGTTCCCGCACCTGCCTGTCCGGCCACGGTCGCGACCGCGCCCAAGGGAAAGCCGAGGGCCTCGCGCGAGGTGTAGTAGCACCCGGCCACGGCGCGGGCGAGC
>JAKZYK010000430.1:0-6334 GCA_047514485.1 Gammaproteobacteria bacterium | reverse complement strand
ATCGGGTTCAGCACCTCGTCCTTGAGCAGCGCGCAGTACGAACAGTCCGAACGCGAGACGAGGAGCACGATGGGCAGCCCGCGCCGCCGCGCCGCCCGGCCGAACGCCGCGAAGTCGTCGATGAGCGGTACTTCATCCATTGCCTGGGCTCCGGAGCGCCGTGCGCACACGCCGGTTGCGGCGCCGGCGTCGAGTCCGTGCGTTCAATCACGCCATTTGCGTCTCGGCCATGGCCGCACGAAGCCATAAAGCGTACCGTCCGCCGGTACTCGGACTCCTCACATCGCCCCGATTGTCTCCGCCAGGCGTCGAGCACGTTCGCGCATTGTCTCGATCGCTGCGCGGGCGCGGTCGTGGATCGACTCTTCGGTTCCGAACTGATCGTAGGGCTGCACGATGGCAATGGAATCGTCCATTCCGAGCGCATCACGATAGACGACCTCGGTCTGGTCGGAGAGTTCCCTCGCGAGCGCCTTCTGATCGAAGTAGAGGCGCTGCAGATTCCGCGCCCGCTCCGACCCGACGCGCACCACCGCGGTGAACGGCGCGCTGTGCTCGTCCGGCGCCTCGAGCGCACCTTCCCAGACCTCAATCGCCTCGTCGATACGCCGAGCTGCCTCATCGAGCAGCGCGATGCACCTGGCACGGCGTTCGGGCGACCAGTCATTCGACGCCTCGATGGTCGCCCGCTGACAGTCGCTCAAGCGCCGGTCCGCCACGAATCGAACCCCTCCGTGTCCCCGTTCTCACCGGCCGAGTACCCCGCCTCGTAGGCTTCGGTGATGCGCTGCTCCTCGCGTTTGGGGTTTCCCATGAACCCGCCGACCCACCCCTGGACGTACTCCGGATCGACGCCCGCCTTCTGCATGCGATCCACGGTGTCGTAGTAGAGCTTTTGATCCACTCGTTCCTCCAACTCAAAGGTGTACCAATCATCGCCAACTCAAGCGGCTTGATTGCAAAAACGCATTGGCGATGCGTCAAGTCTAGGAGCCGGGTGCGGGACCGGGCAACATTCCCGTTCGGATACGGACCCGGCTCCCAGCCGCCTTCGGCCTCAGTCGAGAAAGCTCTTCTCGTTCAGGCTCGGGACCACGTGCGCGATGCGTTTGAAGTCCACGTCGTGGTGCAGGAGGACCAGCCCGGACTCGATGGCGCACTGTGCGATCAGACAGTCCACGGTCGAGCGCACGGTAACGCCGCTCTGTCGGCAGTCGAGGTAGATTCGGGCCGCCGACGCGTGGCTCCGGGTTGCGTCTGCGAACGTGTAGAACCGTTGTCCACCGAAGTAGATCCGCAATTGATCGAAGGCTGTCGGGTTGCGGGCACCCTGGAGGATCTCTACATAAATCAAATGGGTGAGACCGGCGACGAGAGGATGTGGCAGCAAGCCGCGCAGGAACTCGACGTGGGGGCGGTCTCGACCGCGGAGGTAGTCGATCCACACCGATGTGTCCACCAGGTACATTCGGATCAAACGCCGGCTCGAAGCCTCTTGTGGTCGTAGGCGGGGTCCAGAAGATCCAGGCCCTCGAGCTCACGCAGATCGAGGCGCTTGCGATTCTCCACGAATTCTCTCAACGCCTGATGGATCAGCTCCCGCTTGGTCCTGATCCGGCTCAGAGCTTGCGCTTCGCGGACAAGCTCCGTGTCGAGCTCGATGTTGGTTCGCATGAATACACCTTGCTGTGTGTATAGAGATATGTATAGGGTCCCGAACATTGCGTGTCAATGACCAGAGCCCGATCCTCGACGATTCGATCTCGGTTCTTCAGGGACGGATCGCACCGGGAGTCTCCGGACGGTGAGATTCCGTACGACAAGACCGACCAGGGATCAGCCGGCGGCAACCCGCAGGCCGTGTGTCCACGACCTGTTGCCCGCGACGAGGCGTGCCGAATGCCGTTCACGGTAGAGCTGTATCCCTCGGGACATCGATTCGAGGCCCGTTCCGGGGAGACCGTTCTCGAAGCTGCGCTGCGGGCCGGGCGATCGCTCGCGTTCGGCTGCGCCAATGGGAGCTGCGGGGAATGCCGGGCGAGGATCGTCGCCGGGGAGGTCGAGCGGGTCCGTTTCCACGACTACTTCATCACCGAGGCCGAGAAGCGGGCCGGATATGTGCTGCTCTGCTCGGTCGCACCCTGCCGCGATCTCGTCGTGGAGTCCACCGAGGCATCGGGGGTCGGCGACATCGCGCTTCAGCGGGTGCGTGCGAGGGTGACGGGGGTCGAGCCGGCCTCGGACGACCATGCGGTGGTGCACCTCAAGGTCCAACGCGCAAGGGTGCTGCGCTACCTTTCCGGACAGCGCGCGACGGTGCGATTCGAGAACGTTCCGCCTTACGACTCGTGGCTCGCGAGCTGCCCTTGCGACGCGGTTAATCTGAGGATCCACGTGCGCCGCGACGCCGCGGATCCATTTGCGGAGTTCGTGTTCGGCACACTCCGGCGTGGCGCGAGAGCGATCGTCGAGGGGCCAACCGGGCGCTTCGTGCTTGACGACGATTCTCCGCGCGGGCTCCTTTTCCTTGCGTGCGACACAGGATTCGCGCCCGTGGAAAGCCTGATAGAACACGCAATCAACCTCGAGCTCGACGTGCCGATCCGGTTGGTGCGGGTAGTCCCGGGACGGCGCCTTCCGTATCGCCACAACTATTGCCGTGCGTGGGCCGACGCGCTCGATGACTTCCATTACCGCGTCGTGGAGATGCCGAGCAAGGGCGAGTCGTGGCCCGCGCTCGCGACGCGGGTCCTCCGAGCGGCGTTCGACCATGGCCCGGATCTCGGAGGGATGGACACGGTGGATGCGTACGTAGCCGGGCCGGCAGGGTTCACCGACGCCTGCCGGCGTCTGCTGCTCGAAGGCGGGGTTCCCGAGGAGCGGGTGAAGACCGATTCGCTGCCTGAGTCGGCGCTACGATCGGCGCTCTGATCTCGTAAAGGGTATTTGCTCACGGCGAGGAGCGCCGAGTTCGCACTGACGCGGGAGGTATCGATGGTGCGTCGATAGAACGATCGCAGTGCCTGCACGTCGGCCGGCCTGTCCCGCCCACCCCGAGGCCTGAGTCCTCGACCCACTTCGTGACCGCGCTATGTACCGACAAGTGTCAAGACCGAATCAGATCATCTCCTGCGGGTCGACGTCGACGGACCACCGGACCTTGCGCGCCGAGGGAAGGGCCTCAAGCTCAGCGATCCACCCGGGGAGGAACCGTTGCAGCGCGGCTCGCGATGTAGCGTCGACGAGGAGTTGCGCGCGGTAGCGTCCGGCCCGGCGCTCCATCGGCGACGGCACCGGTCCGAGCACCGAGACGCCGGCAGGCGGGCGGGCGCTCGCGCAGGCCTCGGCGTCGCTGAGAAACGACTGCGGTGCGTCACGTTGCGTTGCCTCGGCCCGCACGAGCGCGAGGCTCGCATACGGCGGCAGGCGGGCGAGACGACGCTCCTCGAGCGCCCCCTCGCAAAACTTCCGGTATCCCTCGAGCACGAGCACCCGCAACAGGGGAGGTGCCGGGTGGTGGGTCTGGAGCAGCACCCGGCCAGCGCGGTCGCCGCGCCCGGCGCGGCCCGCGACCTGCAGCAGCAACTGGGCCATCCGCTCGGTGGCTCGAAAGTCGATACCGAACAGCCCGCCGTCGGCGTCGAGGATCGCCACCAGGGTGACGTTCGGGAAGTGGTGCCCCTTCGCGAGCATCTGGGTGCCGACGACGGCATCGACCTCGCCGGCGTGCACGCGATCGAGCAGCGCCTCGAGCGCTCCGCGGCGGCGTGTCGCATCGCGGTCCATCCTGGCGACGCGCAGGCCGTCGATCCTCGATTCGAGAGCGCTCGCGACCCGCTCGGTACCGAGCCCGAGGCGGCGCATGTCCTTCGACCCGCACTCGGGGCATTCGACGATCAGCGAGCGCTCCGCCGAGCAGTGGTGACAGCGCAGCCGCCCGTCCTCACGGTGGAACACGAGGTGCGCGTCGCACCGCAAGCATTCCGCGATCCAGCCGCACGCATGGCACACGAGCAAGGGCGCATAGCCGCGTCGATTGATGAACAGCAGCGCCTGCTCCGACCGGGCCTTCGTCTGCTCGACCGCTTCGATGAGCACATCGCACAAGCCGTTGTCGAACGGACGCGACCGCAGATCGACGACGTCGATGCGCGGCGGCGATGCGCCGCCGGCGCGATGCGGCAGCTCGAGACGGCGGTAGCGACCGCGCCGTACGTTCTCGAGCGCCTCCAGCGACGGGGTCGCGCTGCCGAGAACGACCGGCACTCCGGTATCCCGAGCGCGCACCACCGCGAGGTCGCGCGCGGAGTACCGAAACCCGTCCTGCTGCTTGAAGGAGAGATCGTGCTCCTCGTCGACAATGAAGAGCCCCGGGCGGGCCAGCGGAGCGAACACTGCGGAGCGCGTCCCCACGACCACGTCCGCAGTGCCGTTGCGGGCGTGCGTCCACGCCGAGAGCCGTTCGCCGTCGGAGAGCCCGGAGTGAAGCGCCTCCACACGGCAGGACAGCCGCGCGTGGAAGCGGGCGAGCAATTGCGGCGTGAGGCCGATCTCGGGAATGAGCACGAGCGCTTGGCGCCCGCTCGCGACGACCTCCTCGATGGCCCGCAGGTACACCTCCGTCTTTCCGCTGCCCGTCACGCCTTCGAGCACGAAAGGGCTGAACTCCCGGAGGTGCGCCTGCAGCGCATCCACCGCGCGTTGCTGATCGACGTTCAAGACCGGCCGATCGCTGCGGCTGACTCCGTACCTCGAGTCGTCGGTCGGCTCGACCCAGCCTTTCGCAATCAGCGCCCGCAGCGGCCGGCGCCAGTCGCGATGCTCGGCCGCGAGCGCCGCTTCCGAGACACTCCCGTTGGCGAGCATCAGACCGAGCAGGCGCGTCTGGACCGGTGCACCGGAGACACCCCCCTCGGCGAAGGCGCGTGCGCCGGCGGCGCTCGCCGCGTACCGCATGCTGCGCTCGGCCTTGGGCGTGCGTCCGAGCCGCAAGAGTCTGGGCAACGTACCGGCGACGACTTCTCCGATGGGATGCTGAAAGTAGCCGCTGGCCCAGACGAGCAGCTTCAGCGTCGCGGAATCGAGCAGCGGCTCGGCGTCGATGACGTCGTGCACCCGCTTGAGCCGCGTCGCGTACACCGCGCTCGTCGAGGCGACGCCGACCACGACCCCGATGGCGGAGGTGCGTCCGAACGGCACCCGGACGCGCACGCCGGGCCGCACCGGCGGCGTCCATCCCGGACGCGGAGGCAGGTAGTCGAACCGGTGCCGAACCGGCACCGGCACCGCGACCTGGAGGACGGGCTCGGTCACCGTCATCGGGCGGCCGGCGCCTTCAATCACGCCCGCGCTTCGACCAGAGCCGTCACCTCGGCGAGCTTCGCCCGCCGCATCGGCCGGCCGTCCACGGGGCTGAGCGGGATACGTCGCCGGGCGCGAGCCGAGAATACGATGAGCTCGACCGGCAATTCGCCGGCGATGAAACGGAACGCGGGCAGGCGCTCATGCTCGTTGGACCGGAACCGCACGCGCGCTTCGCCCTGATCATGCGTAATGCGGTTCTCGAGCAGGAACATCGCGACCGTCTCCGGCGGATCGGAGAACAGATGAAGGCAGATCTCGCTATGCCGATCGGCAGCGCCGCTCAGCACCGGACCCACGAGCCGCGGGCGAAAGGAATCGAGCAGCCGCATCGCTTCGAGCGCGCACTTGCGAAGCGCATACAGATGATGCGACTGCTCTTCGCCGCGGAATAGTCGTTGATACGCCTCGCGTTCACGCTCGATCTCGTCGTTGCGGGGAAGATCGCGCGAATCGCCTACGCGAAGCCGCTCGGCAGCCTTGCGCTTGGCGAGATGGTAGTCCCGGATCCCATGCTCGACCATCAATCTCGCCGCTTCGTGTGCGACCTGTTGCCGTGCGTGAGCTTGTTTGATGTTCATGATCCGGAATCCTCACCAGCTGCCGCGGCCGTCAGAACAGCTTCTCGGCCACCGTCTCGGCACTCGATTCGCCCCCTGACGCGCGCTCCACGAGTCGCGACGGGACCCGCTCCTTTCGAAAGCTCTCGAATACCGCCCCCTCGTGCGACGCGCCGGCGAGCTGGCCGGTCGCAGGATCGATGCGCACGGTCACGATGCCCTCGGGCGGTTCTACATTTCTTTCCTGTGTCCCTTTGAGGGCTTCTCTCATGTACGCGATCCACATCGGCAGCGCAGCGCGAGCGCCCGTCTCGCGCTGTCCGAGCGGACGGACCCGGTCGAACCCGATCCAGGCGGTGGCGACGATGTCGGGATTGAACCCTGAAAACCATGCATCGTGCAGATCGTTCGTG
>JAKZYK010000429.1:0-3726 GCA_047514485.1 Gammaproteobacteria bacterium | reverse complement strand
CGGCACATGGATCGCGTTGCCCGGCCGGCTGCCGCCAATCCAGTTCTGGCTTCGCCGCACCTCGCCGGGCTGCTTGTCAGCGCCTCGTACGCCGTACATCAACCTGCGATGGGCCTGGTTGAGAAGCCGCATGCACAGTGGCAGGCCATGCGGTTGTGCAAGCTCGCCGCGAGCGTAGCTCAACGCATCAAGGTAGTTGCAGATCTCCTGGACCTCCACGTCAGGGCTCGATCCGGATTCGGATTCGAACCTGAATAGATCCACGAGACTCGCCTGGGTACCCTCGATCTGCGAGGAAGTCACGGCTTCTTTGCGCACGAAAGCGTAGATAAACCAGTCGAGTGACGGGACCATTTGGCCTGCTAGTTCGAGGCGGGCAAGAGCGTTCTCGGCAGCTCCAAGGCGGTCAACCAACTGGGCGTCCATGTCGAGCGGAGGATCTCGCGGTGGCAGCGGCTTGGGCACGAAGGATGACACCTCCTCTCCGCTGGAGAGGTCGCGCTCGTAATCGCCGGTGATACGTCTCATGCGCGCTCAACCGACTCGGCAGGGCATGACGGGCAAACTCCCCACAGGAGAAGCACAGTGTCGTACCTAAGCGGCGGAATAATGAACGGATGCTTTACTAACGCGCGATGAAAGGCAAGAAGTCGTTACTAACTGATCCGGCTGGCGGGTTGCCGAAGAGGGTGCCACTGTTGTTGCTCTCGGGTTCCATGGGCGCGGGCAAGACCACCGCCGTCGACCGCTACAACCTCGCCGGTCACATACCGCGAAGCGTCGCTTGCGAAGAACAACACGACATCGGCCACATCGTCGCCGTAGCCCCAGCGCTTGAGTGCGAACCCGTTTTCGAGGCGTTCGATCAGGCCGGGTATGTTCTGACGGTCAGACTCCCAGATCGCGGTAGCGATCAGTCCCGGGCAAAGTGAATTCACGCGAATGCCGTGGGATCCCCAGTCCGCGGCCAGTGCCCGGGTCATGGCGTCAACGGCACCCTTGGTGCCCGCGCAGGCCATTCGCCCGAGCGGACCGCGCAGGCGAGCGAACGGCTGGAAACGGTGCATCGGATGGTGCGCGAGCGGATCGTGTTCCGGGAGGAAGACCGGGAGATGGCCGTCGACCTCGAGCGAGGCATCGCGCTCCTCGACGAACTCGATCCGGTGCTCGACTCCCTCGATTGACGGCCGGGGGCTCTACCCGGCCTTCTTGACCCGGCTCTCGCGACCGCAATCTCCTTCCCGGCAAAGCCGGCAGGTGTGCGCTCGTAGAGATTCCGGACAGCATTCGGATACTAAATCTCCAGCATGATCTTCCCGATGTGCTCGCTGCTCTCCATCAGGCGGTGGGCGCCGGCCGCATCGGCAAGCGGGAACCGGGAGTGCACGATCGGCCTGATCGCACCCGCTTCGATCAGCGGCCACACCTTCGTCTCGAGAGACCGCGCGATGGTCGTCTTCTGCTCGACGGTGCGCGGGCGGAGGGTGGACCCGGTGACCGTCAGCCGCCGGAGCATGATGGGCAGCACGTTGAGCTGCTCGACCTTCGGGCCGTGCTGCACCGCGATGATCACGAGCCTGCCCTCGGTGGCGAGACACTTCAGATTCCGCGCGAGGTAGTCGCCGGCGATCATGTCGAGCACCACGTCGACGCCGCATCCGCCGGTGAGCGCGCCGATGCGCTCGACGAAATCTTCCTCGCGGTAGTCGATTGCAGCGTCGGCTCCGAGTGCGAGACAGGCGTCGCATTTCGCCTTCGACCCCGCGGTGACGTAGACGGTCGCGCCGAACGCCTTTGCGAGCTGAATCGCGGTCGTGCCGATGCCGCTCGACCCACCGTGCACGAGGATCGACTCTCCCTCGGCGAGGCGGGCGCGATCGAAGACGTTGGTCCATACCGTGAACAACGTCTCCGGGAGTGCCGCCGCTTCGGCCGCGTCGAGTCCGGCGGGCACGGGCAGGCAGAGCGGCGCCGCAGCGGTGCAGTACTCGGCGTATCCGCCGCCGGTGACAAGCGCGCACACGCGGGTTCCGATTGCCGGCGAATCGACCCCTTCGCCGAGTGCGGCGACGGTGCCCGAGATCTCCAGCCCCGGGATGTCCGATGCCCCGGGAGGCGGCGGATAGAGGCCCCGGCGCTGCATCACGTCGGGACGGTTCACGCCCGCCGCTTCGACTGCGACGAGTACCTCGCCCGGAGCAGGCTGCGGCACTTCACGTTCGACGGGTACGAGTACTTCCGGGTCGCCGGGCTCGGAGACTTCGATGGCGGTCATGTGGGAAGGAATCGCGGGTGCGGTCATGGGTTTCTTTCCGTTGGGCGGGGCACGCGTCGTCCCTGTACGCTGTCTCGCGGCAGCCCGCGTGCCACGAAATGAGGATTTTCGAATCCCGGCTTGCCGTAGACGAGCTCGCGGCCGTCGAGGGTTTCGACACTTCCCCCCGCTGCCTTGATGATCGCATGGCCTGCCGCGATGTCCCACTCCATCGTGCGGCCGAGCCGCGGGTAGAGGTCCGCTGCCCCTTCCGCGACCCGGCAGAGCTTCAGCGACGAGCCTGCGCTGACGACCTCCGCGACCTCGAATCGTTCGAGATACCCGTCTGTTTCCGCGCTGCGGTGGGAGCGGCTGGCGACCACTACGAGGCCGTCGCTGCCGGGCCGGCGGCAAGCGATTCGCTCCGCCGTGGCGCCGCCGCGAGCGCGCCACGCCGTCCCGTCCCCGGCCGTCCAGAACGTCTCGTCGAGGGCCGGGAGGTGGACCACCCCGGCGCCGGGTACGCCGTCTTCGATCAACGCGATGTTCACCGTGAACTCGCCGTTGCGGCTGATGAATTCCTTCGTTCCGTCGAGCGGATCGACGAGGAAGAACGGCCGGCCGCCGATTTCGGGGATGTCACCGGCGGCGACCGATTCCTCCGCCACCACCGCGATGTCCGGCGAGCATTCCGCGAGGCCGTCCAGGATGACGCGCTCGGCGCGGGTATCGGCCTCGGTGACCGGTGAGGCGTCGGCCTTGTCGAGCACCGCGAACTCGCTCGCGTACACCGCGAGTATTTCATGTCCGGCCCGGAGAGCGATCCTGCGCAGCCCGCCGACGAGGGCCGCCTTGTCCAGGGGCATTCAGCGACCTCCCGCTGCATCGACGCACGAGCCGGTGGTATAGGACGATTCGTCGGACGCGAGCCACAGGATGGCGCGGGCGATCTCTGCGGCCTCGCCGCCTCGTTTCATCGGGACGGCAGACTTGAGCCGGTCGACCCGCCCCGGCTCGCCGCCGAGCGCGTGGAGCTCGGTGTAAATGATCCCGGGCCGGACTGCGTTGACGCGGATGCCTTCCTCCGCCACCTCGTTCGCGAGGCCGCGGGTCATCGTATCCACCGCGCCCTTCGAAGCCGCGTAGTCGACATATTCGCGCGCCCCGCCAATCCTGGCCGCGACGGACGAGACGTTCACGATCCGCCCGCCGGCGCCTCCGTAGCGCGTGGACATGCGCCGCACCGCGGCGCGGCAGCACAGGAACACGCCCAGGACGTTGACCCGCAACGTGCGTTCGACGCGTTCGGCGGTCATCTCGTCGAGCCGCAACTGGACATCGAGCGTGCCCGCATTGTTGACCAGTACCGAGAGCGTTCCGAGCTCGGTATC
This sequence comes from Gammaproteobacteria bacterium, assembly GCA_047514485.1. GTDB lineage: Bacteria > Pseudomonadota > Gammaproteobacteria > HK1 > HK1 > HK1. The sequence goes on along the minus strand of JAKZYK010000429.1, from coordinate 81 downwards.
GACGGTCGCGAACATCCGCTCTACGTCGTCCTCGCTTGCGACGTCGGCCCGGATCGTCGCCGCCCGCGCGCCATGGGCCCG
>JAKZYK010000428.1:0-14826 GCA_047514485.1 Gammaproteobacteria bacterium | reverse complement strand
CGCGAGCTTCGAATGCTCGGGGTCGTTGATCTGCATCGGCGGGCACGGCGGGTAGCACGCGCCGCAGCAGATGCACTTCTTCTCGTCGACCTCCAGCGAGGGCTTGCCGTTGACCATCGCGGGCCGGATCGCCGCCACCGGGCAGCGCGCGACCACCGAAGGGCGCTCGCAGACGTTCGCCACCAGAGCGTGGTTGATCTTCGGCGGCTTGGTGTGCTGGATGTTGATCGCGATGTCGCCCTGCCCACCGCAGTTGATCTGGCAGCACGACGTGGTGATGTGCACGCGGTTCGGCATCTCGGCGTTGCGGAACTCGTCGATAAGCTCGTCCATCATCGACTTCACGATTCCGGACGCGTCGGTGCCCGGGATGTCGCAGTGCAGCCAGCCCTGGGTGTGCGCGATGAAGGCGACGGAGTTCTGCGTTCCTCCGACGACGAACCCGTTCGCTTCGAGCGCCTCGATCAGCGGCTCGACCTTCGCCTCGTCGTCGACCATGTACTCGATGTTGCTGCGGATCGTGAAGCGCACGTGGCCGTCGGCATACCGGTCGCCAATCTCGCAGAGCTTCCTCAGGGTGAATACGTCGAGGATGCGCTGGGTGCCCGCGCGCACCGTCCAGATCTCGTCACCGCTCTCGGCGACGTGGCAGAGCACCCCGACCCTCGGATGGGTGTGATGATTCCATTGCCCGAAGTTCCTGATCATCGCCGGGTGCATGTACTGGAATCCGTCCGGGCATCCCGACTCGATCGGCATGCGATGTTTCTTTGCCATCGTGCGATGTCCTCGTCTGCCCGCTCGTGCGGCTATCGGCCGCGACGGGAACGTTCCGTCCGTGCGGCCCGCGTCGCGATTCGCTCGAAAGACCGCCGTCTCACGCCGTCGCGCTCTCGCCGCTCTTCGCCTTCTGCCGGCGCTCGAACCACTTCGCGGCTTCCTCGTCCCACGTGTCGGTGCGCACGTAGGAGCTCTCCCGTGGGTGGGCAATCATGTTGGGGTCAGGATCGAGCCCGAGCCCTTCGAGGAAGTTGACGAGCCCGATGCGCTCGATCATCTCTCCCACCCGTTCGTGCTCCAGGGCGTTCTCCGCAAAGAAGTCAATGGTCTCCTCTGCGATCTCCACGAGGCGGTCGTAGTCCTCCTGGGTATCGAGCTTCATGAACGGCACGACGACGGTGCCGAACAGATCGCCGATCTTCAGCGTGCGCTTGCCGCCGATCAGAACCGACACTCCCTTCTCGTCACCCGGCGACAGGCACTTCGGCATCACGTTCAGACAGTGCATGCACCGTACGCAGTTGCGGTCGTCGACCTCGAGCGTGTCGTCATCGTTCAGTGACAGCGCGTTCGTCGGACACCGGGTGATGACGTTATCGATGAGGTACTTGCGCCCCTTGCGCTCGACGTATGCCTTCACTTCGTCCTGGTCCACCTTCATCTCGTCGCGCCACGTGCCGATCACCGCGAAGTCGGCCCGCTCGATGGAGTTCATGCAGTCGTTGGGGCAGCCGGAGATCTTGAACTTGAACTTGTAGGGCAGCGCAGGGCGGTGGATGTCGTCTACGAAGTTGTTTACCAGTGAGCGGTGGATCTTGTGCTCGTTGCAGCACGACTGCTCGCAGCGGGCCGACCCGACACACGACTGCGCGGTGCGCACGCACGGGCCGGCGCCGCCCAGGTCGAAGCCGTACTCGTTGATCTCGTCGAAGAAATGCTGGGTGTTCTCGGTATTGGCGCCGATGAACATGATGTTGCCGGTCTGCCCGTGGAAAGTGACGAGCCCCGACCCCCACTTCTCCCAGGAGTCGGCGAGCTTGCGCAGCATGTCGGTGGTGTAGTAGTTGCCGGCCGGCGGCTGGACCCTCAGGGTGTGGAACTCGCGCGACTTCGGGAATCGTTCGCCGACCTCGGAGAAACGGGGGATGATCCCGCCCCCGTAGCCGTACACGCTGACGGTTCCGCCCTTCCAGTACCCGCGGCGCGTCTCGTACGAATGCTCGAGCTGACCGAGCAGATCGTTGGCCACCCCGTTGATCCGCCCGTCGTGGTGCTCGTCCCGCAGTTTCTTGATTCCGGAAATGAAGCTCGGCCAGGGACCCTGCTCGAGCTGATCCAGCATCGGAGTCTCGTGCTTCTTCATCGCTCGTCGTCCCTCCTTCGCCTGTGATTTTGACCCGCTCATTGTCACATGACGCGGATCGTATGGCTGATCCGGGCGCGGAGCGTACCATCGCTGCGCGGGAGCTTCGGCTCTTGAGATTGTAGTCCTCGCACACACCGGCAGCATCCGCCCAAACAGGAGGCGGTATGTCGTCTCAGGTATCTCGAAAGGAATACCTCATGCCGGATCCTGACGTGGGACACGGTTCAGAACCGCACTCCTGAGAATGCGGCGACCAGACCGAGATCAACTGCGCGCTGCGCGAGTACGTACAGGAGCGCAACAGCCACCGAGAAGGTACGGTCTGATTTCCGTATTCTGATGGCCGCAACGAATGAGCCGATGGCGTACGCTCCACGCGGTCACCGGCGGGGAATCGATGGACTGGAAGGCATTATCCCGATGGTGCGACGCGCGGCGCGAGGTGTACGTAGCGGGCGGCGCCGGACAGTGGGTCGAGATCGAGGATCCGTGCCGGTTGCGCAAGGCCGAGCGCGACGCGATCGCAAGCCAGTGCGCGCGATTCAATCTCGCGCTCTACCGCTTCGCGCGCGGCAACGCCGACCCCGATGCGCTCTCCGCGTTCGCGAGCGCGATGGGGCTTGATCGCCGCGACCTGACGCTCGGTGCGGACCGCCGCGGCATTGCGCCGGTCCGGGTGGCGCGAAACCCGAGCGGGCCGGAGATGATCCCGTTCACCTCGCGCGCCCTCAACTGGCATACCGACGGCTACTACAACGCCCCGGGGCAGTCCGTTCGCGGCGTCGTCATGCACTGTGCGGCACGGGCGGCGAACGGCGGTGAGACCACCCTTCTCGATCCGGACCTCGTCTACGCGGCGATGCAAGAGCAGGACCCGGCCCTCGTCGAGGCCCTCGCCCACCCCTGCGCGATGACGATCCCGGCGCATGAAGCCGATGGAGCGCTGGTGCGGCCCGCCCGTACCGGACCCGTCTTCCGCTTCCTGGACGATCCCCCGTGCCTGCGCATGCGCTACACGATGCGCACCCGGTCGATACGCTGGCGTTCGACCCCGGACACCGCCCGTGCCGTCGCCGCGCTCGAAGCGGCGATTGCCTCGCTCTCGGCGCATCATGTGCACGTGCGGTTCGAGGCGGGAGAGGGCGTGATCTGCAACAACGTGCTGCACCGACGCGCGGCATTCGTCGACGGCGAGGGCTCGCGCCGGATGATGCTGAGGATCCGCTCCTTCGACCCGGTCTCGAACGGGTAGCGCGGACCGGCTCCACCACCGCGGCATATCCGCCCCCCTGGCCGATACCTGCCGAGCGCCCCGGCGTCAGCGCTCGCATCAACGAGCAAATTTCTTCAACGTGAACACCGCGCTCCCGACAACCACCAGCTTGCTTCACCGATGCGTCCTTGATATAAGGCCCGCCTTGTCTTTAGCGCCCAACCGCGGAAGATCGAATCATGTCGAGAGTTTGCGAAGTCACCGGGAAGCGCACGGTCACCGGGAACCACGTCTCGCACGCCAACAACAAGACGAAGCGGCGATTCCTGCCCAACCTGCACACGCACCGGTACTGGGTCCCGAACGAGAACCGCTACGTCCGGCTCCGCCTCTCGGCGAAAGGCATGCGGATCATCGACAAGAAGGGGATCGACACGGTGCTCGCGGAGATACGGGCGCAGGGACGCAAGATCTGATCCCTCCCGGGGCAAACTGAACGGAACGGACCGAACAGGAATGGGAGACGCGAGATGCGTGAGAAGATCCGATTGAACTCGAGCGCCGGAACCGGGCATTTCTACACCACCACCAAGAACAAACGCGCGATGCCGGGGAAGATGGAGATCCGGAAATTCGATCCCGTCGCCCGCAAGTACGTCATCTACAAGGAAGGCAAGATCAAGTAGCCGCGCGCCGCGGGATGGCCGTCCGGAATTGAAAAAGCCGCCCCAGTCAGGCGGCTTTTTTCTTTCGCGCCGGGGGGCCGCGTCAGACGGTGGTCCGCCCCGGACGCATCGAGTACGCGGGAATCGTCCGGGCGAACTCTTCGAGCGCCCGCACACCGCTCTCTTCCGCCTGCCGGCACCACTCGCGCAACGCCTCCACCAAGTGCTCATGGGTCGCATGGCGTTGCTGCCATAGCGCCTGGAGCTGGTGTTTGTACCGGTAGGCGGTCTCGAGTGCGTCGCTGTGAGCGAGGACCCGTTCCAGATGCAGCCTCGCCTCGCCGCTCAGCAACGACTCCTCGCGGATGAGCAGCGATCGCGCCGACTTCAGGAACCCGCGTTGGCTCGCATCGATCTTCGCGACCTCCTCGGCGTACACCCGGCTCAGCACGCTCTTCGCATAGTCGGCCATGACCTGGAACCGGTTGGAGATGACTGCCTGAACCGTCTCGACGTCCGGGTCGAGCTTGCCGGGAACCATGACCACCTCGGGCGGGAGCTTCTTGACCCTGGCGAGACGGAAGAACTCGAGCACGCGGATGTACGCCCATCCGATGTCGAACTCCCACGGCTTGCTCGACAGCTTCGCGGAGCTGGCGAACGCGTGGTGGTTGTTGTGGAGCTCTTCACCGCCGATGAGGATGCCCCAGGGGACGACGTTCGTGGAGACGTCCTGTGTCTCGTAGTTCCGATAACCCCACCAATGGCCGATGCCGTTGACGACGCCAGCCGCCCAGACCGGTATCCAGAGCATCTGCACCGCGAAGATCGTGATGCCGATAGGCCCGAACAGGGCCACGTCGATTAGCAGCATGAGGTAGTAGCCGCGGTTCGTATATCGCTTGTAGACGTTGCGCTCGAGCCAGTCGGTCGGACACCCGTGGTTGTACTTGGCAATCGTCTCCGCATTGCACGCGGCGGTCCGGTACAGCTCCGCCCCCTCCAGCAGCAACTTCTTGATTCCGAAGATCTTCGGGCTGTGCGGATCCTCCTCCGACTCCACGCAGGCGTGGTGCTTGCGGTGCACCGCGACCCATTCCTCGGTCACGGTCCCCGTCGTAAGCCACAGCCAGAACCGAAAGAAGTGCGCTAGCGCGGGATGCAGGTCGAGCGCCCGGTGCGCCTGATGGCGATGCAGGTAGATTGTGACCGACACGATGGTGACGTGAGTCATCGCGAGGGTTGCGAGAACGTAGCCCCACCACGGCAGATCGAGCAGCCCTGAATACATGGATTCTCCCCTCCTGTCCCAATGATGCCGCGTCCGCCGCAGCGATTCTGCGAGCGGCGCGCCGTCCGATCCGTGCCCCGGATCGTCGCCGGCGGCGCATCCGGCCATACAAGAAGCTTGTTCAGAATCCTCGGCCGGGGGAGAGTCTATCCCGCATTGCTCGTCAGGTCACGGCACGAAACGACCGCATGACGGCTCAGCTTGAAATTCGTAGCCGGTTGGGGAGGGCAGTCCCCACAGGCAGTGCGGACTAGCGAAGCGCAATCCGGCACAGGGCTGCGGTGCGATGTCGGGTTACGCCTCCGGCTAACCCGACCTACGGAGAGAAGCGGCCGGTCAGCGGTGGCGCATCAGCTCACGTTCGCGTCGCTCGTGTCGCCGCCGGCATCGCGACGCACGTAGACCCTCGCGAAGACGACCCCGAGCTCGAACAGCACCCATACCGGCAGCGCGAGCAGCGTCTGCGAGATTATGTCCGGAGGCGTGAGCAGCATCCCGAGCACGAAGGCGCCGACGATGATGTACGGCCGCTTCTCCACCAGCGCTTCCGGCGTCGTGAACCCGGTCCACACGAGCACCACGGTCGCGATCGGCACTTCGAACGCCAGCCCGAACGCGAAGAAGATCTTGAGCACGAAATCCAGGTAGCTGCTGATGTCGGTCATGATCTCCACGCCGTCCGGAGCGACCGCCTGGAAGAACGCGAACATGAGCGGAAACACCACGAAGTAGGCGAACGCCATCCCGAGATAGAACAGAAACGAGCTCGTGACCATGAGCGGAAAGACGAGCCGCTTCTCCTGGCGATAGAGCCCCGGCGCGACGAACGCCCAGAACTGGTACAGGATGTAGGGCATCGCGAGCAGCACCGCGGCGACCAGGGCGAGCTTGAACGGGGTGAGGAAAGGGGATGCCACCTGGGTGGCGATCATGCTCCCGCCCATCTGCATCTCGGCCAGCAAGGGCGCGGCGAGCACCGCATAGAGGCGGTTGGCGAACGGCATCATGCACAACAACAGGACCGCCACCACCAGCACCACGCGGAGCAGCCGGTTGCGGAGCTCCACGAGATGCTCCACGAAGGTCATCTCGGCTTGGGAGTCTTTGCCGTCTCCGGCTTCAGATTCTTCCGCTCGATCGCTCATCGTTCTCGCCGGCATCCGTTGCGACAGAGGGCGTATCGTGCACGCCCGATTCCACCTCGCCTGATTCCGGCGAACCTGTCTCCACCGGGCCTGTCGTCATCGGAGCTGCCTTCGTCGAGACCGTCTCCGGTGGGTCTGCCGGCTCCGGAGCGGTCTACGTCGAGACTGTCTCCGGTGGGTCTGCCGGCTCCGGAGCTGCCTTCGTCGAGACTGTCTCCGGTGGGTCTGCCGGCTCCGAAGCGGCCTTCGTCGAGACTGTCTCCGGTGGGTCTGCCGGCTCCGGAGCTGCCTTCGTCGAGACCGTCTCCGGTGGGTCTGCCGGCTCCGGAGCGGTCTCCGTCGAGACCGTCACCGGTGGATCTGCCGACTCCGGGCCGATCTGCGCCGAGCCAGCGCTCGGGCCCGGCAGCTCAGTCGGGAAGATCGATCCCGCAGCGGGCTCGTTCGGGGTCGAGATGCTGGCCGGCGCGCTCTCGATCGCGGCCTTCGCCTCCTTGAGCGCGCCCGTCGCCTCCTTGAGCGTGCCCTTCGTCTCTTCGGCGACTTTGTACAGATCATCGAGCCCGCCGGCAGGCTTGTCGAGCATCTCCTTGAGTTCCTGCGCGCGCACCTCGCGCTCGATGTCACTCTTGACCTGACCGACGTAGTAGCGAATTTTGCCCATCCACAACCCCAGGGTGCGCGCCATCTTCGGCAGCCGCTCGGGACCCACCACGATCAGCGCGATCACACCGATCAGGGTGAGCTCCTGGAAGCCTACGTCGAACATGGAGAGTGCTTCAGTCGCGAGTCGGGTGGATAGTCAAACGCGGCGCACGCGGGTGCGCGGCGCCCGCAGGACCGTATGGCCGATGCGAAGGATACGGCGGCCGGCGTTCGAACCCAGGCCCCTCTCCTTCCAGAGGAAGGGGCAGGGACGGAGGGCGGAAACAGGAATGCGTCAAACGCTCTCGCGCTCCTTCGCAGACACCGTCGCGGCGTCCGGGACCACCGGCTCCGACTCATCCTCGATCCGGGCCGCCTCCGCCGCCTCCGCCGCCTCCTTCGCTTCATCGCCGCTCTCTTTCACCGCGCCCCGGAAGTTGCGGATCGCGGAGCCGAGATCGCCGCCCATATTGCGGAGCTTCTTCGTACCGAAGAGCAGCAGCACGATGACCAGCACGATCAAGAGCTGCCAGACACTGATTCCCATAGCCTTCTCCTGTACATCTCCGGGCCTGACGGTCCGTTCGGTCGATGACTTTAGCGCAAAACCCGTCCGCTCCCTACTCTACTCTGCGTTTCTCACCGGATCGCCAAACGAGGAGGCGCGGACGGCGTTCACCCGTTGCGGCGGGCGCGGGTCAGGGCGGGCCAAGCGCAGGCCGGATCGAGACGAAATACCGGCGGCGCTTCATCCGGCAACCCGCGGACAGGCGGCCCCATCCATGAATGACGCAGGAGCTGCCGTGGTGCAGAAATCCCATGATGACGCATCGAACCGCATGGCCGTAAGACGCAATCACCCGCGGTGGGCCTTCTCCTCATGGCCGGCGAGCCCGAATCGCCAGACCGGCTTCTCAGTGATCGCTTCGGGATGCGACCCGCGTGGCCGTACGTCGCAATCGCCCGCGGTGGGCCTTCTCCTCGTGGCCGGAGATCCCGAATCGCCGGGCCAGCTCGCCGGTCACTGCCTCGGGATGCGAGCCGCGCGCCGCGAGCAGCACCAGACAGTGAAACCACAGATCCGCGACCTCGTGCACGAGCGCGTCGCGATCGCCGTCCTTGCCGGCGATGACCACCTCAATCGCCTCCTCGCCCACCTTTTTCAGGATCGCATCGATCCCGCCCGCGTAGAGCGACGCGACGTAAGACTCGCCGACCGGGGCGTCCTTGCGCGCCTCGATGACCTCGGCGAGCCCTCTCAACACTTCGTCCATCGCTCAGCGCCCGCCGTAGATCCGATCCGGTGACATGAGCACCGGCTCGGCGTCGACCCATCGATCGTCTTCAAGGCGCCGGTAGAAACACCGTTCGCGCCCGGTATGGCACGCGATGCCACCCACCTGCTCGACCACCAGCGCCACCGAATCCGCGTCGCAATCGAGGCGAATCTCGCGCACCCGCTGCTCGTGACCGGACTGCTCTCCCTTGCGCCACAGGCACCGCCTCGACCGCGACCAGTACACCGCCCGGCCTTCACGCGCGGTGAGCTCCAACGCCTCGCGATTCATCCACGCCAGCATCAGAGGCCGCCCTGAGTGCACGTCCTCCGCGACGCAGGGCACGAGCCCCTGCTCGTTCCATCGCACTTCATTGAGCCAGGATGTCATCGAGATCAGCGCGACATGCGTCGGATCGTGCACATGGCGGGGCGGCGATGATACACGAATCGCGGCGCCGGCCCGCTAGGTGCCGGCAATTCCCGCCAAGCCCGAAATGGTTCGCGAAATCCCCAGGATTGGATGCCCAGGCTGCTGGAATTGCCGCGAAATCGTATCGTGAAACGGTATCTCATGGCGTTGGCGGGAATTGCCGGGTGGGCGCGTCTCGCCTTGACCATGGCGCCGGGCGACCGCGAAACTACGCGCCCTCGCGCACGGGCTCCCGGATCATGGCGACGAAACGGATCGCAGTCCTCGGCGGCTCAGGCTTCGTCGGCCGTCATCTTGTGGCCGCGCTCACTCGAGCGGGGTACGCGACGCGCGTCTTCACGCGGCGGCGCAGCCGCTCGCGGCACATGCTGGTGATGCCGACGTGCGAGATCGTCGAGACGAACGTCCATCTCGCATCGAACCTGAGCTCTCACCTCGCGGGCTGCGACGCGGTCGTCAACCTGACCGGCATCCTGAACGAACACTCCGGGGCCGGCGACAGATTCAGCGCCGTGCACGCGGAGCTTCCCGGCAAGCTCGCCGAGGCGTGCCGGCACAACCGCATCGAAAGGATGCTGCACATGAGTGCACTCGGCGCGAACGCCGATGCGCCCAGCGAGTACCTGCGCACGAAGTTTCACGGCGAACGGGCGGCTCACGCGGCGCAAGCCGACGGCACCGCGGTCACGAGCTTCCGGCCGAGCGTCATCTTCGGACCCGACGACAGCTTCTTCAATCGTTTCGCGGGCCTGCTCGCGCTTTCGCCGTTCGTATTCCCTCTCGCGTGCCCGCAAGCGCGGTTCGCACCGGTCTACGTAGAAGACGTGGTTCTGGCATTCCTCACCGCGCTTGGCGACGACTCGACGGCGGGGCAGTGCTACGAGCTGGGCGGACCGCGCACGTATACGCTTCGCGAGCTGGTCGCCTACACCGCCGAGGTCACCGGCCGCCGGCGGCTGATCGTGGGACTCGGCGATCGCCTGTCGCGGCTCCAGGCGCAGGTGCTCGAGCGGATTCCGGGCAAGCCGTTCAGCACCGACAATTATCTTTCGACGAAAGTCGACAACGTCTGCTCGAGCAACGACCTGGAACGACTCGGGATCGCGCCGCGCAGCGTGGAGAGCGTCGTGCCGGGGTATCTGGGAAGGAGCGAGAGGCACGCATGGCTCGGCCGTCTGCGGGCGTCCGCCCACCGCGACTGAGCACGCGTCAGACGAAGAGCCAGAGCAGCACCCCGCCGAGCACCAACCGGTAAGCGACGAACGGCGCGAACCCGATCCGATCGACGAGGCGCAGGAATGCGTGGATGCACGCGTAAGCGCAGACCGCGGTGACGAGCGCGCCCACGGCGAGCGCGGACCATTGCGCATCGGACGCGTCGGCGACGAGCTGCAGCGTCTTGTAGCCCCCGGCCATCAGGATCACCGGCGCCGACAGCAGGAACGAGAACCGGGCCGAAGCGGTCGGCGTCAGACCGACGAGCAGGCCGGCGGTCATCGTGATCCCGGACCGGGACGTGCCCGGAATGAGCGCGATGGCCTGCACGCAGCCGATCACGATCGCGTCACGGATACCGATGGACTCGATGCCGCGGCGCTTCGCGCCCGTTCTCTCCGCGGCCAGCAGCGCGAGCCCGAACCCGATGGTAGCGGCAGCGATCACGAGCGGATCGCGCAATGATTCGGAGAGGCCGGCATCCACCGCGAGACCCACTACCCCCACGGGAATGCTCGCAATCACGACCAGCCACCCGACGCGGGCATGCCCGTCGCCCCGGAGCGGGCGGCGGAGCCCCTCGCGCAGCATCGCCGCGAAGTCGTTGCGGAAGTAGATCAGTACCGCCGCCAGAGAGCCGACGTGGACCGCGACGTCGAAGGCGAGGCCCTGATCGGGCCAGCCGGTCAGCACCGGCACCAGGATGAGATGGGCGGAGCTCGAGATCGGGAGGAATTCGGTCAGGCCCTGAATAGAGGCGAGCACGAGAATCTGTAACCATTCCATCACCGTGAATCTCCGGCGTGAAACGCCTGCACTCGGGCCAGGAGCATCTGATTGACTAAAGCGTACCGCTCGCAGCCCGCACCCGGTTCACAGACGAACACGGTGATCGCGCCCGGAGAACCCGATGAGCGGGTCCTCGATGCCGCGCGTGAGGGCCATGACCTTGATCGCCTCGCCCATCTCCCCGGGCAAGGTAATTCGCTTGATCTGGGTGGTCAATCGGACGAACTCCGGACTCCCCGGATCGATGTGAGAGGCCAGATCGAGCAGCCCGCACCCGAGGAGAAACTCGCTCTGGGTGGTGAATCCCGCGACGTCGAGCCCGGCAGCCTGCGCGATCGCGGTGAAGTCGACGTGTGCGGTGATGTCCTGCAGGCCGCACAGCACGAGCGGATCGTCGTGACGGCGATGCCGGAAGTGGCACCGCAGCGTTCCATCGCGGCGATCGGGGTGATAGAGCTCCCGGCGCGGGAATCCATAGTCCATCAAGAGTACGAGCCCGCATTCGAGCCGTTCCGCGATGCTCGCGGCCCAGGCGCCGCGCACCGGCCCGATTTCCGAGACATATCCGATCGGGAGCCTGCGCCCGATCTCGTGCTGGATCGATTCCACCGCCTCGGTGAGCCAGGGCTCCGCGCGCCGCGAATACCAGACCGGGCGGTCCGCTTCGAGCTCGACGCAGTGTACCGAGACGCCACCGGTGGTCATTTCGAACCGCTCGACCGGCAAGGCGTCCACGACCTCGTTGGCCAGCACCACCCCGCGGAATCCGGGTTCCGGAAGCGCGTCGATCCAGCTTACGCTTGCGAGCGTATCGGGTGCGGCGATGGACGCCCCCTCGTCCTCGTCGGCGGCGGGGCGTAGCGCATCGGGTGCGCACGCGGCGATGGTCTCGCGCTGGCGTGCGGCCAGCGCACCGCTCAGCTCCAGGATGCGGTAGCGGACGCCTCCCCGCGGCGCAAGCTCGGTCAACATCTGCGCCGCCATCGTCCCGGCGCCGGCTCCGATCTCGATGACCTCTCTCGTACCGATCAACGAGAGGGCCTGATCGACCTGGCGCGCCACTGTGCGTGCGAACAGTGGCGAGATCTCGGGTGCGGTGACGAAATCACCTTGGGCTCCGAAGGTTCGCCAGCCGGCCCGGTAGTACCCGAGCCGGGGGGCGTAGAGCGCAATCTCCATGTATCGGGAGAACGGAATCGCCCCCCCGCGGGCCTCGATCTCGGCCCGGATCAGGGCGTGCATCCGCTCGACGTGCGCTCGTTCGCCGGCGCCGAGAGCGGGAAGCCCGGGCGGCGCCGGCATCATCCCTCCCGGCGCATGGCCGTTATCATCGCGCTCCGGACGAGAGGAAGCTTCGATGCCATGCTGATAGTGACCCGCACGCGCTGGAGGATCGTCAAGCTCGTACCAGGCAAGGCGGTACGCCGGTGAGCACCGCCGCCGAGCTCCGGAACGACGTGGCGCTCGTGACCGGCGCCGCACGGCGCATCGGCGCGGCCGTCGTACGAGCCCTGCATCGGCGCGGTCTCAGCGTCGCAGTGCACTACCGGGCATCCCGCGACGACGCACAAGCGCTCGCTCGCGCGCTCGACCGCGAACGCCCGGGATCGGCGGCGACGTTCGGCTGCGACCTCCTCGATCCCGGTGCGCCCGGGCGGCTCGTCTGCGATGTCGTCTCTCGGTTCGGAGCCCTCGACGTGCTGGTCAACAATGCTTCGAGCTTCTATTCGACCCCGATCGACACCACGACGGAGGCGGAGTGGGACGACCTGATCGGCACCAACCTCAAAGCGCCGTTCTTCGTCACCAAAGCCGCCGCGCGGTTCCTGACCGCGAGCCGCGGCTCGGTCGTGAATCTTGCCGACATTCATGGGCGCAATCCCGTCGCAGGCTTTCCCGCGTACTGCTCGGCAAAGGCCGGGCTGATCATGCTCACCCGCGCAATGGCGCTCGAACTCGCGCCGGAGGTTCGGGTCAACGCCGTCGCCCCGGGCATCGCGCTCTGGCCCGAGGGCGAGCACGACCCCAGTGCTCGCGCGCGAGCCGTGCAGTCGGTTCCGCTGCGCCGAACCGGCTCCGCCGAACAGGTTGCGGACGCGGTGACGTGGCTCGCGCTCGATGCGCCGTACACCACAGGGGAAGTGCTCGCGGTCGATGGCGGCCGGGGGATCGCCACGGTCGAGCCCTGAGGCCCGGTTCGTAGACGAAGCCGCGGAGCGGACGTCCACCCGTTCGATCGCATCCTGTACATCGGGCCGCCAGTCAAGTGTGCCGCGCGGCGTTGGATCACACCGGCGCGAGTACCGGTTTGCAGACGAAACTCCGGGTTGAGCGATTCACCCGTTCCTTGGCATCCGGTACATCCGGCCGCCGGTCAGTGCGCCGCGCGGCGATGGATCACACCGGTATGGGTCCCGAACGCACCGTTGCGGCGGTCCCGGAACCAGAGCTCCAGGGTGCGCGTGATGGCCGGGAACGCGATCTCGTCCCACGGCACCTCGGCTTCCTCGAACAGGCGCGTATCCAGACTCTCCGCGCCCGGCGAGAACGACCCGCCGGCGACGCGGCCACGGAACATGACGTAGACCTGATTGATCCGGGGGATGTCGAGACAGGTGAACAAGGCGTCGACCTCCACCCGGGCGTTCGCCTCCTCGCGTGTCTCTCGCACCGCTGCTTCTTCGGTCGTCTCACCGTTCTCCATGAACCCGGCCGGGAGCGTCCAAAACCCCGACCTCGGCTCGATCGCGCGACGGCAGAGCAGGATCCTCCCCTCGTACTCCGGAATGCATCCCGCCACGATCTTCGGGTTCTGGTAGTGAATGGTGCCGCAAGCGTCGCAGACGTGGCGCGGACGGTCGTCGCCGGGAGGGATGCGCAGCACTACCGGCGCTGCGCACTGAGAGCAGAAGTTCACGGCGGCTATCTCCTTGGTCATCCGTGCGCCGCATCGCCGATGCGGCGCATCTCGCGCGGTCCCTCGAATTCGCTCCAGAGTTCGGCGAAGGTGCGCTGCGCCACCGGGTGCCTCACCGCGGGCGCGATCTCGGCGAGCGGAGCGAGGACGAACGCGTACGCGAGCACGTCGCCTCGCGGCAGATCGACACCGTCACCGGCGTACCTGATCTCACCGTATAGAAGGAGGTCGAGATCGAGGGTGCGCGACCGCGAAACCGATGCCCCGCGGCGCCGGCCGCAGGCATCCTCGATCCCGCGCAAAGTCGCGACCAGCGCCTCCACCTCGAGATTGGTTTCGAACGACACGACCAGATTGTGGAACGCAGCGCCTTCGAATCCCAACGACGGGCACTCGTAGACGCTCGATGCGCGGAGATCGCCGAACTTCGCGCGCAGCAGCGCGAGCGAGCGCGGCACATGGCGCTCGGGACGGATATTGCTCCCGATCCCGACATAGACTTGCTCAGCCATCCGGTTCGCGCCCTCGCTCGATCACGATGCCGACGCCTGCCGCGCCGCGCAGAGCGCCGACCTTGTTCAGCTTCACCCGTATCCACGGGACGGAGAATTCGTCGAGCACCAGCGCCGCGATGCGCTCGGTGAGCGTCTCGACGAGAAGGAAGCTCGACTCGCCCACGAACTGCTGCACGCGTTTGGATACCGCCTTGTAATCGAGGGTATCCGCGACGTCGTCGCTCGCCGCGGCGCGCGCGATATCGGCGCCCATCTCCAGGTCGATGACCACCGGCTGCCTGATCCGGCGCTCCCAGTCGTAGACGCCGATGACAGTTTCTACGCGCAACGCTTCGATGAAGATGATGTCCAGAGCTCGATCTCCCGGTCGTCCTACGCCGGCCCGCAGGCTTGTCCGTCTCCACACACCCGCCACCCGCGCGGTGTTCATCCGAACGCACTGGCCCGCATGCTTGCGCGCCTGCGCACCGGACCCCTCGCGCAGCGCCATCCGCCGCCGCGCGAAACTCTACCTGCTCCGCAGCGGGCGCGCATGCGGCAGTGTCTCGGTTTGAAACCCGTAGCTTGTCGGGGAAC
>JAKZYK010000427.1:0-2900 GCA_047514485.1 Gammaproteobacteria bacterium | reverse complement strand
ATCGGGAGTCGCCGGCGGCGTCCTGACGTTGGCGCGAGTCGGCGCCGGCACCGCATCCGAGATCGCCGGCTGGTCGACGCCCGTGCAGGCCCTGTTCATTGTCGGATTCGTCTTGAACTGGTTGCGGCTCCGGGGGAAGCTTGGCGTTGTCGGCGGGAGGTAGCGGACGCTCGTTGCCGGCCACGTCCACATCGATGGTGACGGCATGTCCACGAGCCCGGGTATTGCTTCCTGCCGAGCCTGCACATGGATGGTGACAGAGTCGTCCACGGGTCCCGGCATTGCTTCGGAACGGCGAGTGAAGCGCGGTGGTGCCGCTTGACGGGCCGGTGACGGATTCGGCGGGTTTCGATTGCTGGAGAGCCCGAAGATGACCCGGACACGCTGCGACTGGGTGAACGACGACCCGCTCTACGTTGCCTATCACGACGAGGAATGGGGCGTTCCGGTCCGCGACGACCGCAGGCTGTTCGAGATGCTGATCCTCGAGGGCGCGCAGGCTGGCCTGAGCTGGTACACCATCCTGAAGAAGCGCGAGGCATACCGGCGGGCGTTCGACGGATTCGAGCCGGAGCGCATCGCCCGCTACGACGAGGAGAAGGTCGCCTCGCTCCTCGAAGACACCGGCATCGTGCGCAACCGCCTCAAGGTGTTGGCCGCAATCGGCAATGCGCGCGCGTGGCTCGACCTGCGCGAATCGGGCGTCGGATTCTCGGATTTCCTGTGGGAGATCGCCGGCGGCGCACCGGTCGTCAACACCTGGGATCGGCTCGAAGACGTCCCCGCCTTGACCCCGGTCTCGGAGGCGATGAGCCAGGCGCTCAAGCGCCGCGGCTTTCGCTTCGTCGGCCCGACCATCTGCTATGCCTTCATGCAGGCGGCGGGGATGGTGAACGACCACGTCACCTCGTGCTTTCGCCGGGAGGAGTGCAAGGGGCTCTGAAGCCGCACGTCGCATATGGCGCGCACTGCGTGCACGGGGCGCGTGGAGTCTCGGTCCACTCGATTCGTCGTCTCGGCCCCGGTCCGTCGACGCGGTCTGCAGCCCCGACTCCACAGGCGCCCTGTCGGCCCGCACGCTGTGCACACCGCACTTGTCAGGGTCCCAACCGCCCTCGACACATTGCACAGTATCGTGCCTTGTGCCGATGATTGATCGGCCCTCGCGAATCCGTCACGGCACGGGCGCGGCCGGAACTGCCGAGCCTGCCCCGTGTCTGAGGGCATTCGAGCGTTTCGCGGCCGGGAGCAGCACCATGGCAGAGACTGGAGATCGACTCAGCCGCCGTCACTGGCTCAGGGGCGCGGCGGCCGCGGGCCTGAGCCTCGCGGCGGCGCGCGCGGTGGGACTCGAGAGTACCCCGCGTCAGACCACGGGCCCGTTCTATCCCTACGATCACGCGCTCGAATCCGACGCCGATCTGGTCCAGGTCGGCGGACGCGGCACTCTCGCCGGAGGGGTGATCACCCACCTGAGCGGAGTGGTGAAGGACCATCGGGGCCGGCCGGTTCCCGGTGCCCGGGTCGAGATCTGGCAGTGCGACGTGAACGGCCGCTACCACCACCCGCGGGACCGCCGCAACGCGCCGCTCGACGAGAACTTCCAAGGCTACGGCCGATCCCGCACCGGTACGGAGGGACTCTACCGGTTCCGCACCATCCGGCCGGTGACCTATCCGGGCCGCGCGCCGCACATCCATTTCACGATCCGAGGCCCGGGATTCGAGCCGCTCGTCACCCAGATGTACGTGAAGGGCGCACCCGAGAACGACCGCGACTGGATCCTCAACCGGATTCGGAATCCCGTTCGGCGCGCCCGTGTGTTGGTGCCGTTCGAGCCGCATCCCGACCTGCCCGAACAGCGGGTCGCGCGCTTCGACATCGTGCTGGGTTAGTCGGGGTTTCTCGCCTCGCCGCGCGCTGGTGCCGCTCGCGCGCGGCCATGAATTCCCCCCGGAAGCCTTGCGCGGGGGACGATGGTCCCCACGGCGCTCGCCGAACACCGATGCCTTCCACTGGGCCGCGAAGCCTCGCGACGCGTGCGGCGTGCGGCGTCCGGCGCGCCACAGCGCAGCCGATACCGAGCGAGCTTGCGAAGCAAGCGGAACTTTCGTCGGCTCCGCGTCCGCGTCCGCGTCCGCGTCCGCAGCCGTGAGTCGGTGAGCAAAGGGGGTTAGGCTACCGGACTCGAAGCCACCGGAGTCGTCCATGCCGCGCCTTCACTTCTCCCGCTCCGAATTCGATCGCCGCCTCGCCGCGGCCCGCGCGAGTCTCGACCGCGAAGCCCTCGACGGCTTGGTGCTGTTCCGCCAGGACAGCATGTACTACCTCACCGGCTACGATACGAGCGGCTACACCATGTTCCAGGGGATGTACCTCGGAGCGGACGGCTCGCTCGCGCTGCTGACCCGCACCGCGGACCGGCTCCAGTCTCGCGAGACCTCCATCGTCAAGGACATCCGCATCTGGCACGACCGCGAGGACGCCTCCCCGGGCGACGACCTGCGGGCGATGCTCGAGGACTACGGGTGCCGGGGCAAGCGCCTCGGCGTCGAGTACCACGCCTACGGCCTGACCGGACAGCGCGCGAAGATGGTCGACGCGGCGCTCGACGGGTTCTGCGAACTCGTGGATGCCTCCGACCTGATTCGCCTGCTGCGACTGGTCAAGAGCGACGAAGAGCTCGCGTACGTGCGCAAGGCCGGCGAGCTCTGCGACCGCATCCTCGCGGTGAGCATCGAGCGCACCGTGCCCGGCGCTTCGGTCAATGCCGTCTACGGGGCGATGATGCAGGCGTTGATGGAAGACGGCGGCGATCCGACCGCGAGCCGGTGGCCGATGGGCGCCGGCGAGGCCGCGGTCTTCTGCCGCTACCACACCGGCGACGAGACGGTGGCGGC
>JAKZYK010000426.1:0-5304 GCA_047514485.1 Gammaproteobacteria bacterium | reverse complement strand
GCTGTAGACGTCGTCGACGATCAGCAGCCCGTCGTCCGCGTTCATGCTCTCGAGCAGGTACTGGGTGCCGTGGACCCGGATCTCCGACGGCGCATCGTCGACCATGCGCTGGTACTGCTGCATGCCGCGGTAGGAGGTGCGCAGCGAGATATGGTCGGTCGCGACTCCGAGGTGCTGCAGGCACTCCTGCACCGCGATCCCGACCGAGCTGCCGCCGCGCCAGAGCCCGACGATGAAGCTCGGCCGGAACCCGCTGTTGAACACCCTCACGCCGAGGCGGTAGGCGTCGAGCAGGAGATCCTCTTCGGTGATGAACAGCTTGTCCAAGGGGCAGAGTGCGCTTGCTTGCAAGGCAGGCGCGCCAACATACTTCACCGCGGCCAGCGGGTAAATCACAAGGAAGCGAGATGCTCTACGTCGGTGCGCAAGAGCTGCTCGAAGACGCGTTCGAGCTCGGGGCGAGGGTGCTCGAGAGCGGGTTCCGGCCGAGCTTCATCGTCGCCATCTGGCGGGGCGGCGCCCCCATCGGCATCGCGGTGCAGGAGCTGCTCGACTACTTCGGCGTGGACACCGATCACATCGCCATCCGCACCTCGTCGTACAGCGGCATCGACGGGCAGGCGTCCGAGGTACGGGTGCACGGGCTCAACTACCTGTTGAAGAACATCGAGCAGGACGATCGCCTGCTGATCGTCGACGATGTGTTCGACACGGGCCGCACCATCGAGGTCGTGATCGAGACGCTACGGGAGAAGGCGCGGAGCAACGCCCCCCACGAGATCCGCGTCGCAGTGCCGTACTACAAGCCGTCGCGCAACCGGACCGCCCGCGTCCCCGACTACTACCTGCACGAAACCGAGCAATGGATCAAGTTCCCTCATTCGCTCGAGGGGCTGACGATCGAGGAGATCGAGCGCCACCGGCCGGCCTTGCTCGCGGTGCTCCGCGAGGCGAGGCTCGATACATGAAGGCGGCGAGCGCCACGATGAACCATGGTAAAGAACGGTAACCCGAAAGAACGTTGCCCCCATGACCCCGAAACGGACGATATCGCTCATCGACGTCACCCTGCGTGACGCGCACCAATGCCTCTGGGCCACCCGCATGACCACCGCGGCGATGGCGGACATCGCGCCGCGCCTCGACCGGGCCGGCTTCGAGGCGATCGATCTGGTCGGCGGTGCGGTCTTCGACGTCTGCGTACGCTACCTGCGCGAGGACCCCTGGGAGCGCATGCGCATCCTGAGCGGATGGGTGCGGGAAACCCCGCTCATCGTGCACCACCGGGGCCAGAGCCTGTTCACCTTCGAGCTGTTTCCCGACGACGTGGTGGAGCTCACCGCGGAGCGGATGGCGGCCAACGGCATCCGCTACCACACCACCTACGATGCGTTGAACGACGTGCGCAACCTGGAGGTCCCGGTGCGCGCGGCAAAGGCCAACGGCCTGCACACGGTGGTGGGGTTCGTCTACACCGTGAGTCCGGTGCATACCGACGAGTACTACGCCGGCAAGATCCGGGAGATGGTGGCGCTCGGCATCGACGGGGTATTCCTCAAGGATCCGAGCGGGCTGCTTACCCCGGAGCGCGCCGCTACCCTGGTGCCGGTCGCGAAGCGGGCGTGCGGCGGCCTGCCGTTGCAGATCCACAGCCACTGTCTCTCCGGGCTCGCGCCCTACGTGGTGGTGAAGTGCATCGAGCACGGCGCGGACGCGGTGCATACCGCGACCTCGACCCTGGCCAACGGCGCATCGCATCCCTCGACGGAGCAGTTCGTGCGCAACGCCCGGCGCGCCGGCTTCGAGGTCGGGGTCGATCTCGGGGTGGTGGAGGACGTCGCCGACCGGCTGCAGTTCATCGCCGCGAACGAAGGGAAGCCGGTTGGTGAAATGGCCCCTTACGATGCCTTTCACTATCACCACCAGGTGCCGGGCGGAATGATCTCGAACCTGAAGTCCCAGCTCGCGCCGCTGGGCATCGAGCACCGACTGGAAGAGATCCTCGACGAGGCCGGCCGCGTGCGCGCGGACCTCGGCTATCCCATCGTCGTGAGTCCGTTCGCCCAGTTCATCATCACGCAGTCGGTGCTGAACGTGATGAACGAGGAGCGCTACGCATCCGTTCCGGACGAGGTGCGCAAGTACGTGCTGGGCTACTACGGAGAGATTGCCGGTCCGATCGATCCGAACCTGTTCGACCGCATCACCGGCGGCACGGAGCCGGTCGCGGACCGGCCCGGGGCATTGGCGCCGCCGGCGCTCGATCGGCTGCGCGCCACGCGCGGGCCGTTCGCATCGGACGACGATCTTCTGCTCGCCGCCTACTACGACGAGCGCGAGTACGGCGCGCTCAAGGCGGCGGGTCCCATCGCGACCGAGTACCCGATCGGCGAGACGCCGCTGTTGAGCCTCGTCAAGGCGCTGACCCACCGCCGCGACCTGAGCTCGGTGCGGCTGACCCGGTGCGGCTGACGCGGTGCGGCTGACCCGGCACGGCTGACCCGGCACGGCTGCCAAGGCCCTGGCCGTGCTCATGCGGCGTACTGCTGGTGCCTTGCGCGATCTTGCGCCAATCGTCATCGTCATTGCGTTCTTCCAGATCGTGGTGTTGCGGCAGCCCCTTCCGAATCTGGGAAGCATTCATGTCGGGCTGCTCTGCGTCATCGCCGGCCTGACCCTCTTCATCCAGGGCCTCGAGAGCGGTCTCTTCCCCCTTGGCGAGGCGATCGCACAGGGGTTCGCGCGCAAAGGGAGCGCAACCGCGCTACTGAGCTTCGCCTTCTGTCTGGGTTTCGGCACCACGGTTGCAGAGCCGGCGCTGATCGCGGTTGCCGCCAAGGCGGCCGAGGTCGCCTCGCAAGCCGGCGCCATCGCCGACCACGATGGGGCGCGGACCGATTACGCATTCGCGTTGCGCATGGTGGTGGCGGTCTCGGTCGGGGCGGCCATCGTGCTGGGCGTGCTGCGCATCCTGAAGGGCTGGCCGATCCACCGGCTGATCATCGGGGGCTACGTGCTCGTGACGGTGATGACCGCCTTTGCGCCCGACGAGATCATCGGCGTCGCCTACGACTCCGGCGGGGTCACTACCAGCACGATCACGGTGCCGCTCGTCACCGCGCTCGGGGTCGGGCTCGCCACGTCGATCAAGGGGCGCAACCCCATGATTGACGGGTTCGGGCTCATCGCTTTCGCCAGCGTCTTCCCTATCATGTCCGTTCTGGGCTACTCCATGGTCGCGTCCTGGATGAGCCGCAGGCGCGACGCCAACCATCCCGAGGAGACTTGAGCCATGAGATTGAAGCTGATTGTCGCCCTGGTCAGCGACGAGAAGACCGACATCGTGATCGACGCCGCGCGCGCCGGCGGCGCGACCGGCGCCACGATCATCACCAGCGTGCGCGGCGAGGGGCTTGCGCCGGAGAAGACCTTTTTCGGCCTGGACCTGACCGCCAAGCGCGACGTCGTCCTGTTCCTGGTGGTCGAGCCGCGGGCGCGTGACATCCTGGAGCGCATCCGCGATGCCGGACGCTTCGAGGAGGAGCCCGGCGTCGGTATCGCCTTCCAGATCCCGATCGAGGACGCGGTCGGTCTCACCACGCAGCTCCCCACCATCCTGGAAGAGTTGGAGGATGAGATATGAACGCTCAACGCATCCATCGCGTCGGGGACATGATGCAAAACGAGCTTCACTCCATCGACGGGCTTGCGACCGTGTCCGAGGCGATGGAACTCATGTGCCGGCACCACGTCAGCTCGCTCGCCGTCCCCCGGCGCGACGAGGACGACGAGATGGGCCTGGTTGGGGTCACCGACGTCGCGCGAAAGGTGATCGCCGAGAACCGCGCCCCGGAACGCGTCAACGTCTACGAAATCATGTCCAAGCCGGTATTGACCCTGCCGTGCGACATGCAGGCCCGCTACGCCGTGCGCCTGCTCGTGCGCTTCGGTGTCTCACGCGCCGTGGTCGTGGACCACGATCGCAACCCTGTCGGGATGGCAACACTGCGGGATCTCGTGCTGGGTCACGTCGAGGAGTGAAGGCCGGCACTCAGACGATCGCCTCGACCCGCTCCGCCGCGACTTCCAGCTCAATTCAGCATCCACGTATAGGCCGTCTCGGCGACTACCCCGTCCGGCAGAGTCCCCGGAAGATCGTCCCGATCGAGCGTCAATAGACGCTTGCCGGCGTCGGGGAACAGCTCTCCCGCCGCCTCGAGCGCCCGCAGCTCGCGGTCGAGGACGGCCGCATCCGAAAGGTCGGCGCATACCTGAATGAGTTCCGGGCGGCGTTCCGGGCCGCGGGCGAGAAAGTCCACTTCGTAGCCTTGGGGCGTGCGAACGTAGGTCACGGCGAGCCGCCGCCTCTCGAGCTCGATGAGCACCGCGGTTTCCAGAGCATGGCCGAGATTCGCGCGGCCGGTGGTGTCGTACACCGCAATGAGCCCCGGGTCGACGGGATACGCCTTGCGCGGGTTGACCATGCGCTGGCGCTCCGAGTTCGTCTCCATCGAGACGATGCGCACCAGGAAGCAGTCGTCCAGATAGCCGAGCAACTGATGCACCGTATCCCTGGCGATTGCGATGCCTTGAGCCTTGAGTCGTCCGTGGAACTTCTCGACGCTGAACAGGCCGCCGGCGTTCCCGAGCAGGCGCCGCGCCAGCCATCGCAGGCCGGTGACGTTGCTCACGCGATGCCGGTCCACCACATCTCGCAATATTGCGATGTCGACGTAGTCTCGCAGTAATTGATGGCGCGACGGTGCATCCAGACCCTGCGCCTCAGGGAAACCGCCAACGTGGAGCCAGTCCGCGAACGCGCGTTCCAGACGCAAGCGTTCGTGACGCGCCAGGATGTCCGGGCGCTCCGGAACCGGGATGCCCCGATGGCGGCAGGCTTCCTCGAACGAGAACGGATGAATGAGCACCGGCCACGCCCTTCCGCGCAGCGACGAGGCGATCTCGCGCGAAAGCAGTGCCGCCGAAGACCCCGACACGAACACCTCGGTGGGTCCCGTGTCCAGCAGCCGGCGCACGAACCGCTCCCATCCCGCCACGAGCTGGATCTCGTCGAAGCACCACAGGACGGGCGTGCCGGTCGCCTCGGCCGGGAGCAGGCGGGCGTATTCGCCGAGAACGAGGCCGAGGTCGCTCGCGGCGAGATCGAGCAGTCTCTCATCCTCGAACGACAGGTAGGGCACCTGCGTCAGGGAACCGCCCCTGGCGACGACCTCGGCGCGGATTTGGTGCAGGAACGTGGTCTTCCCGGCGCGACGCATCCCGATGACAGCCGTGGCCTTGCCG
>JAKZYK010000425.1:0-9496 GCA_047514485.1 Gammaproteobacteria bacterium | reverse complement strand
GAAGTAGAGCGCGCTCGCGAGCGCCGGGTCGGCAAACACGCTTTCCATGTACTTCTCGGTCGGCTTCTGAGCGGCGAAAATCACTCCCCCGACAAGACCGGAACGCGGGTCGTGGTCGTAGACGGCCTTATCGGCGCCGAGCGCCTCGTCCAGAGCGATGACGGCATAGCGCGTCGCGGGTGCGTTGCGGGCGAACCGCCTGAGCTTGGGATCCGTGAAGCGCAGTCCGGGACAGTACGCGGCGTCGATGCCGCTCTCCGAATCCGTCCGGGCCAAGGCGCTACCGGCCTCCAGAGCGTCGCGGAACCGCGCGACACCCGCACCGGCGGCGCTCACGACACCGATCCCGGTCAACACGACGGCGTCGGGCCGCGCGGGGCGCCGGTGGTGCGAGACCCGCTCCCGGCCTGCACGCTCGATCAGCGAGCTGTTCGGGCTTGCTCGCACAATCAGCGAGCTATTGTTGCCGCCGAAACCGAAGTTGTTGACCATGATGACGCCGGGCCTGCCCTTGCGAGGGGCGTTGCGCACGTAGTCCAGCCGCGCGCATCCCTCGCGCACCGCATCCATTCGCAGGCCGTGCGGAACCATTCCATCCCCGGCAAGCAGAAGGGAGGCGATCAGCTCCAGGACGCCGCTAGCCCCCAGCGTGTGACCGAAGAAGGACTTGGTGGAGCTGATCGGGGTGGTGTCGCCGAACAGCCGGCTCAACGATCGGGATTCCGCCGCGTCGTTGGCTTCCGTCCCGGTGCCGTGCGCGTTGACATAGTCGATATCGGCCGCGGCCAGGCCGCCGTCTTCGAGGGCGGCGATCATCGCGTGCTCGCACCCGACTCCGTCGGGGTCCGGCGCCGTGGCGTGCCAGGCGTCGCCGGAGAGGCCGTAGCCCAGGATCTCGGCCAGCGGGGGCCCGCATCCCGGCATCTCCAGATCCCCGCGCTTGAGGACGACGATGCCGGCGCCTTCCCCGAGATTGAGACCGGCGGGGTTGGAGAACGGTGCGGTCTTGTCGGGGGAGATCACCCGCAGGGCATTGAATCCCGCCATGACCGAGAGAGACACCGTGTCGGCGCCGCCGGCAACGACCAGATCCAGCTCGCCCCTGCGTACCAGATCGGCACCGATGCCCACGGCGGAATTGGAGCTGGCGCAAGCCGAGGAGATCGTGATGACGCGGCCTCGGGCGCCGCTCATACGCTTGATGATCGAGGTGCAGTGCGAGACCAGGGTCGCCGCCACGATCCTGGGACGGATCCGGTCCCACTGCTTGCGGAAGACGTGCTGCGCGACCTCCTCGGTGCGCACGAGACCGCTGTGCGAGCTGCCCAGGCACACCCCCACCCTTTCCGGATCGAAGTCCCGAGGATCCACTCCCGCGCAGCGGATCGCCTCCCGGTATGCTTCGACGGTCAGGAGCGTGGCGCGATCCATCCACGAACGCGCGTACGCATCCACCTCGACCGGGATGTCATCGCCGAAGCTGCTGGCCAGTTCGCCGGCGAAGCCGCCTGCGTCGAAGCGGGTCACCTTTGCGATCGAATCGCGACCGTCGAGCAGCGCCTGCTTCATCTCGGCACAGTTGCGTCCCAGTGGAGAGAAGGCTCCCATTCCGATGACGACGGCTTGGTGACCCTGATGCGCGGTGTCGGACATGGCGTTCACTCCATTGCCGGCCGTGGGTTCACGAGTACGCGTCTCGGCCCGATAGCCTCGCTCGCTCCTCGTCGCGCCTCTCCATCCCTGGCCAGGTCCTCTCCCGAACCGGACAAGGAAGCCAGGAGACGCGCGCCGGGGGCGCACCGTTCGAAGCCGCCGTTCAACGCAGGAACCCTCCGTCGACGCGCTGGACTGCACCGTTGCAGTACGACGAGGCGCCGGATGCAAGAAACCAGACCGCCTCGGCCACCTCGTCCGGCTCTCCCATCCGGGGTGACGCACTCGCGTCGAGCACGTGCTCGTACATCCCCGGATCAAGAGACTCGACCATCCCGGTGCGGATGAAACCGGGCGCGAGCGCGTTGACCCGCACACCGCGGCGGCCGAAATGCCGCGCGAGAAGCCGCGTGGCTCCGATCAGGCCGCCCTTGGTGGCCGCGTAGGGAACCTGGCCTTCCTTTCCGGCCACCCCGGCCATCGACGCCATCATCACCACGGCGCCACTGCGCCCCGCCCGTGCCGAGGCGATGAGATACGGCGCCGCCTGAAGCGCCAGCACGACGGGCGCGCAGAGGTTGCCTCGAATCAGGCCCGCGTAGTCCCCGGGCGGCATGGCCGCGAATGCGCCGTCATGCGTACCGCCGGCGTTGTTGATCAAGACATCCAGGCCGCCGTAGCGGGTCACCGCTCTGTCGATGACGGTGCGGCACACTCTTGTGTCGGCAAGGTCCGCGCGGATCATCTCCAGCTCGGCTCCCGTGCCCGCCAGCATGTCCCGGACTTCTTGTGCCGCAGCCCGGTTGGAGCGATAGACCAGGACGAGGCGGCAACCCGCGCGCGCGAACTTGTGCGTGATCGCCCGTCCGATGCCGCGCGTCGCGCCCGTAATCAGAACAATACTGGTGGGATCCATGTTCACGCCGTCATCTCCATCACACCGTTGCCGAGACAGAAGACACCGCCATTGACCGGCGTCTCGCCGTCGAGCATGGAAAGAATGAATCGGACATAGCTACCGATCCCGATCGGGCGATAGCGCAGTGCGTAGACCTTCAGTTGCTCCCGATGGGCCCGCCACACGGACTTCTCCACCATCTCCCGCGGGGGCTGGCAGACGAACATGTTGAAGACGAGGCCCATCCGCCCGTACTCCTTGGCCATGGACTTCAGAGCCGCGGCCCGAGCCTGGTTGGCGATGGGAGTCTGGGGAAGGCCGAGAATCTTCGCTGCAACATCATCGATGCCGAGCGCCAGCACGCATCCCTTTCCGGCCGGCATCATGGCCCGGATCGCCGCCCGGCAGTCGGCGAGAAACGCCATCGTCTGGCAGTGGATCTCGCCGGCGAATGCCACGGCCGCATCGGGCGCAGCTTGCGCCTGCTCCACGAGAGCGGCTTCGTCCAGGCGCGGCTCGGTCAACACGACACCGCAGGGCGTGGCTCCGGACAGGGTGGAGGCGAGGCCGCCGCCGGCCGAGGCGTCCAGAACGCAACCTCCTCGCTCTCGCCACCCCGCGGCGAGGGACTCGCCAAGCATCGTGTCCATCCGGTCGAAGGTCAGAGTTCGTGCAGACATCGGCGTCTCTCCGTTCGATTGATCAAGGCTCAGGAATCCGCCGATATACCGGCGCGCCGGCTCTCCACCAGCATCGCGAGCCGCCCGACCGTGGCGCAGTGCTCGTCCATGAACGCCTGGTCCACGTTGGGGAAGGACAGGCCGAACTCGCGCTGCACCCCGGCGAGAACTTCGAGCGCGTCGATCGAATCCAGGTTCAGGCCGTCCTCATCGAAGAGGCGAACGTCGTCGGTGACGTCGGCGAGATCGATGCCGATATCTTCGAGCTCGAGCCCTTCGTAGATGACCTTCTGGCGGATGTGGTCGGCGATCTCCGAGCCGGTCTTGCAGGTATCCACTTTTTGTGCCTCCCTCATGAAACGATCCATCGTTCGATTCCGGGTCCGTGTCCCGCCCGCTCCAATCGCGGCCGATCCTCGATTGCGGGCCCTGTCCAGACTTCCCGCTCACCCTCCGGAGCCGTCCCCCGGAGTGACGCGCATCGTCGCCCCCTCGACGAAGCGCGGGAATCGTCCTTGCGCACCCCGTTTGTCAGCGCAAGGCGCATCGGTTGAAGGTCGAGAGCCACGACGCCCTCGGCCGGAGCTTCAGCGTCACCGTTGATCGGTGGCGGGCGCGCTCAATCCGCCACTCCCTCGGTGCTGCTGCTCACCATCCATGGATCCCCACGCGTGCGGTTCCCCGTTACACTTGCACGGCGGAGGAAGTCTCATCCCAGAACCGAGGAACCTCGCATGAGTCGCAGGAACACAGAGGTGCGTCCACGCCGATGGGCAGCGCTGGCACTGGCCGCATCGGTCGCCCTCGCCGGGTGCGCGTCCACCAAGCCGCCGGATCTGGATCCGAGGCTTGAGGCCGCCACGGCCGCGTTCGGCGGCCAGTTCGCCTATGTGTACGTCCCGAGCGACGGCAGACTTGCCGACCAGGCGTTCCTCGCGATGTCGCGAGTCGCCGGCCCGCGCCAAATCTCACGCGATCTCGCTTCTACGATGGCTCCAGCAGAGACACAGCCGGTCCGGGTGATGGTGACTGGACCGTCGGGTGAGAAGACGCTCAAGGTGATTCTCGACGCACTCTCGTTCTACGAGGGCCGCCAGGTCCCCCGCCTGGAGGTGCTCTATCTCGGGGAGCCGTCGCACGAAGCCCTGCTCGTACGCGAGCTCTCCAAGATTGGTGCGGTGCTCCGCTTCGCGCCTTATTCGGACTGACCGGGCGAGCGGAGCTGCCCGGGTATTTCGCCTGCAAAGCGGCGGAGACGCCTCTCAATCTACCGAAACCGATCGAGCGCGAAGATCTCTCCCAGTACCGTCGTCGCGTAGGCTCCCGGCGGCAGCGTGAACGCGAGCGATACGCGGCCGCCTGACTTGATGTGCCAGCCGAGTTCGCGCACTGCGACCCGAAGCGCCCTCCGATTCTGATCGAGGCGTTCACGCTCGAGACCCCGGCAGAGCGACGCCGTCTCCGCCACCACCCGGTCTTCGATATCGCGGGCGGCGCCGGCCACCAGGCGCGTCCCCCGCCCCCACAGCGGCCCGGTCGGGTGGATCTCCCCTCGCGCGGCCCGCTCGGCCGTCTCTTCATCGACGCGATCGAGGGCGAAGACACTGCCGCGCCCGTCGAGCATCATGACGTCGCCGGGCATCGGCGCAGCCCAGTGGCCCGACTCGACGCGCGCCGCGAGGACTCGATTGAACACGTGCGCGCGGGCGGCCGAGAGCGCAAGGCTCCGCCGGTGTCGATCGCGGATCGGACGCCGCTCGACGAGAAGCGACCGCGCGCGCCGGAGGTTCGCGCCGTCACGCCCGAAGCGCTGGGGGCCGAAGTAGTTCGGAGCGCCACGGATGCGGACCGCATCCAGCCGCTCGTCGAGCAACGCGCCCGCGGTCGTCACGTCGCGCAGCACGATCTCGAAGCGGTTTCCGAGCAATGCGCCGCGCCTGAGCTTGCGCTGGTGCGATGCGACCTCCAGGACCTCGATCGCCTCCGATTCAAGCGCCGCCCATCGCGGTTCGGCGCGGCCGGCCAGATCGACGCTGAACCACTGGACCGCGACCGAGAGCCGATCTTTCATGCCCGCGAACCCCACCGCGGATCGAGGCGCGCCGGCGACCCGCGCAAGCGCGATGGCTACCTCCTCGGTGTTCACGCCCCGCTTGCGTATGCGCAGCCAGGCGTGCGTCCCCGCACCACTGGGATGGAATTTCTCGATCTCGGTGACCCGGAAGTCTTCGGGGTCCGCCGAAAGCGTCGCCCGCGCCAGCGGCCGTCCGTGCCCGCGCGGGAGCGCCGGCTCCGGTCCGGTCACCGCGCCTCGATCAGCGCCACCGCGTGCGCCGCGATCCCTTCCCCGCGCCCGGTGAAGCCCATCCCCTCGGTGGTGGTCGCCTTGACGTTGACCCCGCCCGGCTCGATGCCGAGATCGGAGGCGAGGTTCGTGCGCATCCCGCCGAGATGCGGCGCGAGCCGCGGCGCCTGCGCGATTGCCGTCACGTCGGCATTCACGACGCCGAACCCCCGTTCACTCAAAAGCGCGACGACGCGGCGGAGCAGGACCCGGCTGTCGACCCCGGCGAACTCCGGGCTCGTATCGGGAAAGTGCCGGCCGATGTCGCCGAGCCCTGCTGCGCCGAGCAGCGCATTGCACAGGGCATGGATGAGGACGTCACCATCGGAGTGGGCGGCGAGGCCGCGCTCGAACTCGATGGCGACCCCGCCGAGCACCAGCTTCGCGCCGGACGCGAACCGGTGAGCGTCGTAACCGTGGCCGATGCGGATCACGATGCCGGCTCCGGCGCACCGAACAAGGCACGGGCGAGCGCAAGGTCTTCCGGACGGGTGATCTTGATGTTGCCCGGCGAGCCCTCAACGAGGAGGGGGCGGGCGCCGGTGCGCTCCATCGCCTGCGCTTCGTCGGTCACCATGCAACCGCTCGCGATCGCGCTCCGAAGTGCGGCACGCAGTTGGCCCAGGGGGAAGATCTGCGGTGTGAACGCGCGCCACAGCCGGCTTCGGTCCACCGTGTCCTCGATCGATCCGTCCGGCCCGGCCCGCTTGAGGGTATCGCACACCGGCGCCGCGAGGATCGCACCGTGCGGGTGACGGCGCGCCGCCGCGACGACCCGCTCCACGTCGGGGACCGTCACGCACGGGCGAACCGCGTCGTGCACCATCACCAGATCGCCGTCTGGCGCAACCGAACTCAGGTAATCCAGGGTGTTCGCGACCGAGTCATGACGCTCGGCGCCTCCGTCGACCCGGACCACGGGCACATCGAATTCCTCCGCGGCTTCGTCCCACCACGGATCCGCTGGCGCCACGGCAGCCACGATGCCGGCGACCCCGCGCACCGCCGCGAGCTTCGCGATGACGTGTGCGATGACCGGGCGAGCGCCGAGGGCAAGATACTGCTTGGGGCGATCGGCACCGAACCGCCGCCCGATCCCGGCCGCGGGGACGACCGCCCAGACGTCCGATGCCTTCACGGCGCGGTGGTCAACGTTCGACGAGCTGATAGTACGTCTCGTCCCGGCCGATCATTCCGAGATCGCTGCGCGCCCGCTCCTCCACCGCTTCGAGGCCTTCCTTCAGATCATGGACCTCGGCCCCGAGACGCCGGTTGCGGGCCTCGAGTCGTGCGTTCTCCGCGAGCTGCGCGTCGATCGCGGCCTCCAGGCGGTACACCCCGGGCATGCCGCGATCTCCCAACCAGAGCTGGTGTTGCAGCGTGACGAACAGAGCCAGGAGTATGGTGATCGCGAGCTTCACGGGCTGATCCAATCTTTCGTGTCTCGAAAATTATTCCCGACAACTATCGACTGAGGCCACCTCGCGCTCCCGCCGGTAGTGCCTCAGTCAGGATTCCGTAGCCTCCAGGGCAGCGGAGTCCCCACAGGCAGGTCGGATTAGCGAAGCGTAATCCGACACAGGCCGGCAGTGCCATGTCGGGTTACGCCTTCGGCCAACCCGATCTACAGGGCAAAATTGAAACTGAGCCACCTCGCGTCGCGCCTCAGCCGGCTCTCAACCCCGGCCGGCTCGTGTTGCATCATCCGACAAGGCGGCCTCTTGCGCCATACCGTGGAGCGCTCGCAGCCCTGGATAGCTCGACCGGCCTTCCGGCGCAAGGCTCTCTTCGATGCGGATGAGGCGGTTGTACTTCGCGACCCGATCCGATCGCGAGAGCGAGCCAGTCTTGATCTGTCCGGCGCCGGTCGCGACCGCGAGGTCCGCGATGGTGGTGTCCTCCGTCTCTCCCGAACGGTGCGAGATCACGATCGTATAGCCGGCCGAGCGCGCGGTCTCGATCGCCGCGAGCGTCTCGGTGAGGGTGCCGATCTGATTGACCTTGACGAGCACCGAGTTCGCGACGCCCTCGGCGATGCCCTTGGCGATGATCCCGGGGTTCGTCACGAAGAGATCGTCGCCCACCAACTGGACCGTGTCGCCGAGACGCTCGGTCAGCAACCTCCAGCCGTCCCAGTCATCTTCGGCCATGCCGTCTTCGATCGACACGATCGGGTACTGCTCGGCCCAACCGGCCAGCACGCCGGCGAACGCCGCGGAGTCGAGCGACACACCCTCCGAGCGGAGGTGATACTCCCCGTCGCGGTAGAACTCGGAGCTCGCCACGTCGAGGGCCAGATGCACGTCGCCGCCGCCCGTGTAGCCGGCGTTCTCGATCGCTTCGAGGATGACTTCGATCGCTTCCTCGTTGGACGCAAGATCGGGCGCGAAGCCGCCTTCGTCGCCGACCGCGGTGGCGAGTCCGCGCCCGCTCAGCACCGCCTTCAGCGAATGAAACACCTCGGCCCCGCAGCGGACCGCCTCGCGCAGATCCGACGCGCCGGTCGGTACGATCATGAACTCCTGCATGTCGACGTTGTTGTCGGCGTGTGCGCCCCCGTTCACGATGTTCATCATCGGGACCGGCATCCGGAACGGCCCGGGGCCGCCGAGGTACCGGTAGAGCGGCTGCCCGCCGGCGCGCGCCGCGGCCTTCGCGCACGCGAGCGATACCGCGAGGATCGCGTTCGCGCCGAGATTCGCCTTGTTCTCGGTGGCGTCCAGATCCAGCATCGTGGCGTCGATCAGGTGTTGATCGGTCACGTCCACGCCGGTGAGCGCGGGCCGGATCTTCTCCTCGATGTTCGCGATCGCCCGCCGGACCCCGCGCCCGTGAAACCGCTTCGGATCGGCGTCGCGCAGCTCCAGCGCCTCACGTCTCCCCGTCGAGGCGCCGGAGGGGACCGCAGCCCGGCCAACCTCGCCGCCGTCGAGAACGACGTCTGCCTCCACGGTCGGGTTGCCGCGCGAGTCGAGGATCTCACGGGCGACGATGTTCCGGATCGCCGGCAATTCAGGCGCTCCTTCTCTGCGCCGGCTCCGGAGCATTCTCCGCTCCCGGGACATCCTTCGGCCCTGAAGAAGCGCTCTCTCCTGCGGGAACGCCTTCCGGCTCCGAAGCACTTTCCACTCCCGGAACGTCCTCCACCCGCGGCCGGGATTTCACCACCTCGTCGATCGCGAGCAGGCATTCGAGCAACTCCTCCATCCGCCCGAGAGGCCAGGCATTGGGACCGTCGCTCAGTGCTTCTTCGGGATTGGGATGGGTCTCCATGAATACACCGGCCACCCCGGCTGCGACCGCAGCGCGCGCGAGCACCGGCACGAACTCGCGCTGGCCGTCGGAACGTGGACCTTGCCCGCCGGGCATCTGCACCGAGTGGGTGGCGTCGAACACCACCGGGCAGCCGGTGTGGCGCATCACCGCGAGCGAGCGCATGTCCGATACGAGGTAGTTGTACCCGAACGAGGCCCCCCGCTCGCAAAGCATGATGTGGGGGTTGCCGGTCGCTCTGGCCTTGTCCGCCACGTGGATCATGTCCCACGGCGCGAGGAACTGGCCCTTCTTGATATTCACCGGCTTGCCGCAGCGCGCGACGGCCTGGATGAAGTTGGTCTGGCGGCAGAGGAACGCCGGGGTCTGGAGCACGTCGACGACCGACGCCGCCTCGTCGAGCGGCGTGTCCTCGTGCACGTCGGTGATGACGGGGACGGAGACGTCGTTGCGCACGCGCTCGAGGATCCGCAGCCCGGCCTCCATGCCGGGGCCCCGGAAGCTCTCGTGCGAGGTCCGGTTCGCCTTGTCGAAGGAGGATTTGTAGACGAGCCCGATCCCGCACCGCTCGGCAATCCGCGCAAGCGCTTGCGCCGTCTCCATGGCCAGCGCCTCGGACTCGATGACACAGGGCCCGGCGATGAGAAA
>JAKZYK010000424.1:0-14895 GCA_047514485.1 Gammaproteobacteria bacterium | reverse complement strand
GAGCGCTTCGAGTGGATGCATCGGTGCCATAGTGAGGTGCCCAGTCAATTCATGGCGCCGTGGCTTCGCCCGCGCGCTCCCTGGTTATCCCATCCTGCGCCGTACGTTCGACCGTGGTGCTCGCCCGCCACGGGATTCAATGGGTCGAAGCGATCCGATGCCGGTTGAGGAACGCCGCCTGTTTCTCTCATGGATCGTCGCACATCGGGACGACTCGGGCACGGGAGACGCTCGGGTGCGCAGGTCTGCCGTACCTCCACCTCGGGTACCACCTCATTCACCTTTGTCGAGCGCATCCGCCATTCGCCCCTGGCAAGGGAAGCACCCGGCAATTTCAGTCCCCCGGCCTCGCGATCATTCGGTCACCGCCTCGCAGCCAGCGCGGAACAGTCGAGACCCTCCGATCGGGCGGCATCCGAGCCATAGGGGTTTCGGGTAGAATCGCCGCCCTCGCTTGCGGCCGGAATCTGTGACGGAGAACAATGTCCACCACCATCATCGCCGGCGCCGGTCATGCCGGCGGCCAGACCGCGATCAGCCTGCGTCAGGCCGGGTACGACGACCGGGTCATCGTATGCGGTGCCGAGCCGGTACCGCCGTATCAGCGCCCGCCGCTCTCGAAGAAATACCTGTCCGGTGAGCTTGTGCGGGAGCGCGTGTTCCTGCGGCCGGAAAGCTTCTATTCCCGCAACGACGTCGAGCTCCGACTTGGAAACGCAATTCGGACTGTCGATCCGGAACACCGGACGGTGGTGCTCGATGACGGTGACTCGCTCGCGTTCACGGACCTCGTCATCGCGACTGGGAGCCGCCCGCGCCGGCTCGACGCACCCGGGGCGGAGCTCGGAAACATCTTCTATCTGAGAACGGTGGAAGACGCCGATGCGATCCGGGCCGAGCTCGTGGCGGGCCGCAGACTGGCCGTGGTGGGTGGAGGGTACATCGGCCTGGAGATCGCCTCGACGGCGAAGGGGCTCGGACTGGAGGTCTGCGTCATCGAAGCCGCGGACCGGATTCTCGGACGGGTGACGGCTCCCGAGATGTCCGCTTACTACACGTGCGCCCACCGCGCCCGCGGCGTCGACATCAGGCTGTCGACTGCGGTCGCCGCCTTCGAGGGTGATGGGACGGTCGAGGGCGTCAACTGCGGAGCCGAGACCATTCCCGCCGATCTCGTCGTGATCGGGATCGGCATCGTCCCTGACGTGCAGCTCGCCGCTTCGGCGGGGATTCGCTGCGACGACGGGATCGTCGTGGACGAACGATGCGCGACGTCCGCCGCCCGCGTCTACGCGGTAGGAGACTGCACCCGCCATCCGAATCCGATCCTCGGCCGGGCGTTGCGGCTCGAATCGGTGCACAATGCGCTGGAGCAGGCAAGGACGGCAGCCGCGAACATCGCCGGAACCCCCGCGAGATACGAGCAGGTCCCCTGGTTCTGGAGCGATCAGTTCGATCTCAAGCTCCAGATGGTCGGGATGTCGCAGGGCTACGACACCACCGTGCAGCGTGGCTCGATGGACGCGGACGACTTCGCGATGTTCTACTTGAAGGACGGCGTGCTGATCGCAGTGGACGCGGTCAATCGTCCCCGGGAGTTCATGGCCTGCCGCAAGCTCGTGCCGGAGCGCCCGCACATCGACCCTTCGATGCTGGCCGACGAGTCGGTCCCGATGCAGGAGATGGTCTGACGGATGCCGAGAATCACCTTCATTCAACCCGACGGCGCGGCGGCGACGGTGGAGATCGCGAACGGACTCACGGTGATGGAAGGGGCGATCGAGAACGACATTACCGGGGTCATTGCGCAGTGCGGGGGAAGCTGCTCCTGCTCGACCTGCCATTGCTACGTCGCGGATGGCTGGATGGGTGCGTTGCCACCCCCGGAGGAGGAGGAGTCGGGCCTCATCGAGTTCGCCTGGGAGCCCCGCGAATGCAGCCGCCTTACGTGTCAAATCCGCGTCACCGACGATCTCGACGGGCTCGTCCTCCACGTCCCGGCCGAACAATTGTGATCGACTTCGAAGCCATGGCGGATGCCGGAGCGGTCCGATGATCCCGGTTCAGGTACATGACGCGGTGGAGGGGAGCAGGGATCGACTCGGCCGGCCGCTCCACGACCTCAGAATCTCGGTGACGGACCGGTGCAACTTCCGGTGCACGTACTGCATGCCCAAGGAACTGTTCGGCGCGGGCTACCGGTTCATGCCGCGCAGCGAGTTGCTCTCTTTCGAGGAGATTGTCCGGTTGGCCGAGATCTTCGTCGAGTATGGGGTCCGCAAGATCCGACTGACCGGTGGAGAGCCGCTCCTTCGCCAAGGGCTCGACGATCTCGTCCGGATGCTGTCCGCGGTCGCGGGGCTCGAGGATCTGACCCTCACCACCAACGGCTCACTCCTCACCCTGCAACGCGCTCGCCAGTTGCGCGCGGCAGGACTCACGCGACTGACGGTGAGTCTGGACGCGATCGATGACACGGTGTTCTCGTCGATGAACGACGTCGGGTTCTCGGTCGAGCCGGTGCTCCGGGCCATCGAGGACGCAGGCCGGGCTGGCTTGAGCCCGATCAAGATCAACATGGTCGTCAAGCGCAACGTGAACGATCACGAGATCGTGCCGATGGCGAAACGCTTCAGGGGTACGGATCACATCGTGCGGTTCATCGAATACATGGACGTCGGCAGTACGAACGGGTGGCGCACGGACGACGTCGTACCGGCACGCGAGATCGTCGACACGATCGGGCGCGTGTACCCGTTACGGGCGGCAGAGCCGAATTACCGCGGAGAGGTCGCACGACGATGGCGCTACGCCGACGGGGCGGGGGAGATCGGAGTCATCGCATCGGTCACCCAGCCGTTCTGCGGCGCCTGCAGCCGCGCACGTCTGTCGGCGGAGGGCAAGCTGTACACGTGCCTGTTCGCGACCGAGGGTTTCGATCTCCGCCATCTCGTGCGCAGCGGCGCGTCCGACGGGACTCTTTCCGCGGCGATCGGATCGATGTGGAGCAGGCGCGATGATCGCTACTCCGAGCTGCGCAGCAGCAATTCGGCGCCGGAGCCGCGCATCGAGATGTCGTATATCGGCGGGTAAGGACAGCACGGCTTCTTGCCGACTCATCGGAACGGAACTCCAACATGACAGAGGAAGAACACGGCCGGGTGGATGGCCCGAGCCCGGAGAGGCGCCGGCTCACGAGACGGCGGTTCATCCAGACGACGGGGGCGGCGGGGGTCGGTGCCGCTACGTCGAGCGTGGTCCGACCTCGCGACGCTGCCGCTGAGACGGCGGGCTATCCAGTGAAGCCGATCGTCGCGCTCGAGGATCTGACTCCAGGAGCGACCGTCCCGTTCACCTATCCCGATGATCGATCGCCGGCACTGCTGCTGCGCATGACCGCGGAGACACTCGGCGGCGTCGGACCGGACGCGAACATCGTCGCGTTCTCTTCGCTGTGCACACACAAGGGATGCCCCGTGAGCTACAAGCCGGAGCATCGCCTGCTCATCTGTCCGTGCCATTGGAGCACCTTCGATCCAGCGAAGGCGGGCGGTCTCGTCATCGGCCAGGCGAGCCAGCCGCTGGCCCGGATCGAGCTCCGCATCGAGTCGGGCATGGTGATCGCGATGGGGGTGGACGGGCTCATCTACGGCCGGCACACGAATCTCGTCTGAGGATCGCACGCGCATGATCCGGGTACCCATCCCGCCGGCCGACGCCGAGCGCCGCAATACCGTATGCCAGTTCTGCATCGTCGGGTGCGGCTACCGTGTGTTCAAGTGGCCGGAAGGCCGCGAGGGAGGCACGGCGCCTGAGGAGAACGCGCTCGGGCTCGACCTTCGTGAGCCCTTGCCCCCGAATTCCGACTGGATTGCACCATCGATGCACAGGGTCATCACCGAGCGTGACGGACGACGGTTCCACGTAGCCATCGTGCCCGACGGCAAATGTTCGGTGAATCATGGGCTTGCGTCTGTTCGCGGCGCGGGTCTGGCCCAGACCCTCTATGCGCCGGACCAGGAGACGAAGGCGCGGCTTCACGTTCCGATGGTTCTTGGGTCGCAACGGCACGAACGCACGAGCTGGGAGGGTGCGGTCGAGCTCGGCGCCCGCGTCGT
Source organism: Gammaproteobacteria bacterium (assembly GCA_047514485.1). Lineage (GTDB taxonomy): Bacteria > Pseudomonadota > Gammaproteobacteria > HK1 > HK1 > HK1. The sequence goes on along the minus strand of JAKZYK010000424.1, from coordinate 10,777 downwards.
CAAGGCGGTGATCGACCGCTGGGGACCGGACGCGGTCGGAATGAAGTTCTTCGACCACGGCGGAGGAGGAGGGGGCTTCGAGAACAACTGGGCGGTCGGGCGGCTCTTCTTCACTGGCATCGGCACCCGCACCGCATCGATTCACAACCGTCCCGCCTACAACAGCGAGGTCCACGCGGCCGGTGACGCGGGGCTCGCGCCGCTGACCAACGCTTATCTCGACGCCCGGCTCGCGGACACCATCGTCATCGCCGGCGCAAACCCGTACGAGACCCAGACCAACTACTTCCTCGATCACATGGCGCCGAACCTTCAAGGCGCGACCCTCGAGAGCAAGCGATCCGCCTTCGGCGCCGAGCCGGTGGAGCGCGGGCGCATGATCATTATCGATCCGCGCCGGACCATGACGGTGGCGACGGCAGAGGCGGCGGGCGGGACGGATCGGGTGTTGCACCTCGACATCGAGCCCGGGACCGACATCGCGCTGCTCAATGCGATCGCGCGCGTGATCCTCGATCAGCGCTGGCACGACGTCGATTTTCTGCGCCGCCATTGCGAATGGCAGACGTTCGAGTCCTATCAGCGCTCCACCCTCCAGGCCGACCGGCCCGCCGGCGAGATCGTGGCCGATGCCGCCCGTCTATGCGGGATCGCGCCGGATCGGATCCGCGAGGCGGCGCGATGGATCGCGGCCCCGAAGCAGGGGGGCTACCGCCGCCGGACCCTGCTGCATTACGAGAAAGGACTGATCTGGGGGCTGAAGAACTACGAGAACATCGCCGCAATCGTCGGGCTCGGGCTCCTCGCCGGTAACGTCGGCAAGCCGGGGACCGGGATCAGCCGGCTCGGCGGTCACCAGGAAGGCTACGTCAGGCCGCCGTATCCGGGCGGGCGGCCGGCGCTCAACGTCGATGAAGCGGTCCGGCGGGGCGAGGCGAAGGTCTTCTGGGTCGGTGGCTGCAATCCCGTGCTCACCACCTTGCGGGCCGAGGCGATGGAGGGGGCGCTGAAGCAGCGCGGCAGCCTCGTCACCGAAGCCCTCCATGCCACGCGCGACGCCCCGATCGGCGAACGGGTCACCGCCGTCGTCGAGGCGATGAAACGGGGTGGCATGTTCATCCTGACCCAGGACATCTATCTCACCGCGACCGCCCGCCACGCGCATCTGGTGCTGCCCGCCGCCCAGTGGGGGGAAATGAACCTCACGTCGATCAACGGGGAGCGGCGGCTTCGGCTCTACGAGCGGTTCATGGATCCGCCGGGAGAAGCGGTGCCGGATTGGGCCATTGTCGCGAAGTTCGCGAAGAAGCTGCGCCACCTCTACCTCGATGATCGCAACCCGTTGATGGCCAACCGGTTCCTCGATTTCAACTGGCGTACCGACGAGGACGTCTTCATCCACGCCCGCTACCAGTTCGACGGCAGCGCGAGCGATCCGATGGAAGGCTACGCGGGCATGACCTACGACCTGTTGCGCCGGCTCGGCAACGAGGGGATCCAGACCCCGGTGCGCATGGTGAACCGGACGCCCTCCGGCACGGTCCGGCTGCACGAGGACGGCCGGTTCTTCACCCCGTCGGGCAAGGCGCGGTTCGTCCCCGCGCCACTTCCCTGGCCCGGGTACGGCGCGGCGTTCGAATCGCAACGCCGCCGATACCGGTTCTGGGTGAACAACGGGCGTACGAACCACATCTGGCAAACGCTCTACCACCATCGTCACATCGCGTTCTATCGCGATCGGGTGCCCTTGCCGTATATCGAGATGCACCCTGAAGATGCGCGCTCGCTCGGCGTCGAGCCGGGCGATCTCGTCGAATTGTCCAACGATGTCGGTACGGTCCAGGCCACCGCGTACCCGACGACGGCGGTGAAGCAGGGACACACGTTCATGGTGTTCGGACAGCCGCGCGGCGCAGTGGGAGATCTCGTGTCGGACCATGTCGATCCGACCACCACGATTCCGTACTACAAGGGCGTGTGGGCCGACATCCGCCGCATCGGGCCGCAACCGGAGGCGCGCAGCGCGTCGTTCCGGCCGCAGAACGTGGCGAGCTGAGGTGAGCAAATCGGCCCCGATGGCCCGGAGCGTGTGCGGTGCCGGACGACCGGCTGCGGCCGCCGGTACCGTCCATGTTTGCAGCCGGCTGGCCCGTACGGATTGGGGGCAGATGTTCGCGGCAGCCGTGCTCGCGACCGCCGCCGCGCTGGCCGGGCCTGGAGCGTCGGCGGAGGAGCCGGATTACCGGGGCGCCGATCTCCGCGGGCGGGATTTCTCCGGGCAGACGCTCGACGGTGCGGTGCTGACCGGCGCGAACCTCACCGGCGCCGATCTGCGGGGTGCCTCGTTGAAGGGCGCGGATCTGCGCGAAGCCTACCTGCGTGAAGCGGACGGCCGGGGCGCCGATTTCACAGGGGCTGATCTCGGCCGCGCGGATCTCACCCGCGCCCGCCTCGACGACGCGGTCTTCACGAACACGAGTCTGCTCCGCGCGACGGTCGATTCGGCATCGCTCGCGGGCGCGGCGATGCGGGGGGCGCTCCTGGCGGGCGCATCGCTCGTGCGCGCGAACCTCGAATCCGCGGACCTGACAGGCTCGCTCCTGAGCGACAGTGATCTTTCGCAGGCCGTGCTTCGGGCGGCGACGCTCGATGGGGCCGAGCTGGGCGCGGCGGGGGCAGGGCACCCGGGCCCCCGTGGAGCGCGATTGCGAGGAGCGGATCTCACCGGTGCGAGCCTCGTGGCGGCCGGCCTGATCAGCGTCGACATGAGCGAGGCGGTGCTCGATGGCGCGAATTTTCACCGCGCCCGGCTCCAGCACGCCAATCTCACGTGGGTACGCGCCCGCGGGGCGCGGTTCGACGGCGCCCGCCTGGCCTGGGTCCGCGCTTACGGTGCTGATTTCACGGCGGCTGACTTCAGCGGTGCGGATCTCACATCCGCTCAACTCGTCGGCGCCGATTTGACCGGCGCGGCCCTGCGCGGCGCGAAGCTTGAGGACACCAACTTGGAGCAGGCGACGTTATCGGGGGTCCGTGTCGACGGAGCCCGCTCGATCGGCATCCGGCTCGGCGCCGCCACCGGTGTGCCGGAGGCGCTGCGTCAATGAGTGTGAAAAATCATCAGCATCAACCTGACCCGGCCGACATAGCCGGAACCAGGCCTTCTGGATTCCCGCCTCCGCGGGAATGACGGAAAATACGCAGGACGCCACTCACCGTCATTCCCGCGAAAGCGGGAATGACTACCACCATCGGCGCATGGTTGTCGCAGTACCGTCATTCCCGCGGAAACGGGAGTCCAGAAGCAATGCAGACGTACTCGACGTTCATGATCAGCTTGTCTTGGTACGGTTCTGGCGAAGTGGTATTCAAGTACTCATTGGTGGGATCCACCGAGACGATCCGTATGGCCCGGCAAAACTGCAAGCGCTGAGGAGAAGACATTGACCGAAAGTAGCATCCCTGACGACATGGCCGCGGCCACTTCGGGCCCGGGCTCCCTTCCATTGCCCGGCGCCCTCGCGGGAGAGTTCTTCGGGACCTTCGTGCTCGTCTTCTTCGGCGTCGGAGCCGTCAATGCCGCCGTGGTGACCGGCGCGCAGGCGGGCTTGTGGCAGGTCGCGGTGGTCTGGGCGGTTGGAGTGAGCCTTGGCATCTATACGGCGGCGGCCCTGTCGGGCGCGCATATCAACCCCGCCATCACTGTCGCCGCCGCGGTCTGGGACGGATTTCCATGGCGGCGGGTCGTTCCCTACTGGGTCGCTCAGACCCTCGGGGCGGCCGCGGCGTCCATCGTTCTCTACGGCATGTTCTTCGAAGCGATCATCGAGTTCGAGCGCCAGCATGGCCTGCTGAGGGGCGGGCCGGGGAGCGAGCTCAGTGCGATGGTGTTCGGCGAGTACTTCCCGAACCCCGCGATATTCGGCACCGATGAGCAGGCGTGGCGGGTCGTGAGCCCCGTCTCTGCGTTCATGGCGGAACTCATCGGCACCGCGATGCTCGCGTTCCTGGTCTTCGCAGTCACCAGCCCCAGAAATCCCGGGCGTCCGCCGTCCGCCGCGGCCGCGGTGGTCATCGGCGTGGGTGTCGCCGCGATCATCTCCGTCGTCGCTCCCCTGACCCAGGCGGCGCTCAACCCCGCCCGCGATTTCGGGCCGCGCGCCGTGTCCTGGTTCCTCGGTTGGGGCGATATCGCCATCCCGGGCCCGCGCAACGGCTTCTTCACTGTCTACATCCTCGCGCCAATCACCGGCGCGATCATCGGCGCCGGTGTGTACAAGGCGCTTTCATCGCTGCTTCCGGCGATTCCGGAGAACAGCGACTGACACCCAAGGCCGTCCCGCTCAGGCTCATTCTGCGCTCGGCGTCGCCAGGTCGGTGAGCTCGAGAGTGAGGTGCCGCCTCGGTTGGTGTGAAGATGCCGCTACAACGGTGCCTTCGATCAAGCTTCCGGATCGCGCCGGTGGGCAGGAGCGGCGCCCATGAAATCGAAGTCGCAGCCGCGATCGGCCTGGGTCACGGTCTCGAGGAAGAGGCGGAGGTAGCCGCGCTCCGAGCCGGGGTGGGGCAGGGGAGGTGTCCACCGCTCACGCCGCGCCGCGAGCTCTTTCTCGGCTACCAGCAGATCGAGGCGGCGGCTTGCCACGTCGAGGCGGATGCGATCGCCGGTCGCGACGAGTGCGAGCGGCCCGCCGGCCGCGGACTCGGGGTTGACATGGAGGACGATGGTGCCGAACGCGGTATCGCTCATACGTGCGTCCGAAATGCGCACCATGTCCTTGATGCCTTGCGCAGCGAGCTTCTTCGGGATCGGGATGTAACCCGCTTCGGGCATCCCCGGCGCACCTCTTGGCCCCGCCCCACGGAGGACAAGGACGTCCTCAGGTTCCACCTCGAGCGCCGGATCGTCGATCCGCGCCGCAAGATCCTCAAGGGAATCGAATACCACCGCTCGCCCGGTGTGGCTCAGTAGGCCGGGTGAGGCGGCGGAATGCTTGATGACCGCTCCGCCGGGCGCGAGGTTGCCGCGCAGCACCGCCATCCCGCCGGCGGGATGGATGGGGTCGTTCCGGGATCGCGCCACGGTTTGGCCCGGAACCCGATCGCCCTGTTCGATGTTCTCGCCGAGGGTGCGCCCCGAAATGGTGAGCGCCTCGGTCCGAAGCTCGGATCGGAGCTCGCGCAGCACCGCGTTCAGACCGCCCGCGTCGTGCAGATGCTCCATGTAGTGGTCGCCGGAGGGCTTGAGGTCCACGAGCACCGGCACGCGGCGGCCGATCATGTCGAACTCGTCGAGGTCGATCGCGATCCCCAACCGGTTCGCGACGGCAGTGATGTGCACGAGCCCGTTCGTGGATCCGCCGATCGCCTGCAGCGTCACGAGCGAGTTGTGGAATGCGTCCGCGGTCAGGATGCGTTCCGGGCGAAGGTCCTCTGCCGCGACCTCGACCGCGCGGCGTCCGGTGAGCTCGGCGAAGCGTTCCCGATCCGCATGCACGGCCGGAATGGTCGCGCCGCCCGGCAGCATCATCCCGAGTGCCTCCGTCATGCACGCCATGGTGCTCGCCGTCCCCATCACCATGCAGGTCCCGGCGGTGGGGCAGAGCCGACTGTTCACGTCCTCGATCTCGGTCTCGTCGAGCTCTCCCGCCCGGTACATGCCCCAGAAGCGGCGGCAGTCGGTGCATGCCCCGAGCCGTTCACCCCGATAGTGCCCGGTCATCATCGGGCCGGTAGGAAGGACGAGGGCTGGCACCCTGGCGCTCGCAGCGGCCATGAGCTGGGCGGGGATGGTCTTGTCGCAGCCGCCGATGAGTACGACTGCGTCCATTGGCTGAGCCCGCAGCATCTCCTCGGTGTCCATCGCCATGAGGTTGCGCAGGAACATGCGCGTCGGGTAAGCGAACGACTCGTGGAGAGAGATTGTAGGGAAGGCCATCGGCAGCCCGCCCGCGAGCATCACACCTCGCTTGACCGCCTCGACGAGTCGCGGGACGTTGGTGTGGCAGGCGTTGTAGTCGCTACGGGTGTCCGCGATGCCGATGATGGGGCGCGCAAGGGCATCGTCCGAGAAGCCCATCGCCTTGATGAACGCCTTGCGGAGGAACAGGGAGAACTCTTCATCCCCGTACCGGGTGAGGCCCTTGCGCATTCCCCTTGGCGTCATGCCGTCCGTCATATCGTTCCGTCCGTCGCCCGTACCCGAATCCAGGTGAAGCCTACCACCGCGCACCGGCCGTTATTTCCCGCTGGCTCCGATTTCCCCGACTGGCTGTGGCTGGACAGCGGACATCCACGCCCACAACGGGCCAGTCGCATTTCGAGCGGTCTGTCCCAGTTCCAGTTCCGGTCCCGGTTGGGAGGGTGGTTGTACAGCGAACCGAGATGAGCGGTCGAGCTAAGCCGAATTATAACTGCGCATAATCAATATTATGTCAAATCGACACGATCGACATAACTCGCACCACGTACTCCGAATCGGTTCTGGTGCCCGGGACCGGGGTCGAACCGGTAAGACCACAGGGGCCGGCGGATTTTACGTACCACCATAGCTTTCGCTACCACGCTTCCTCAGCGCTTCGTGGTCTGGACTATCCCTTTGCCATATGCCGTCCGGCACTTAGGCAGGGGCCGTCTAGTCTCTACACTTTCCCATGCCGCGCATGGGCTTAGCTCGGGATCGCCATCAGCTCGATCTGTTAAGGGTTCCCCGAATTTGACCCCTGTGCACCCACGCGTTTCCCCGTGGGGGACCCTGACGAGTCCGCTGCGTCTGCCAATTCCGCCACCCGGGCAATGCGAGTCGGCAGGATAGAGAGGCATCACAGGAATGTAAACGAAGCAGAGGAAATGGAGGCTGAGGTCGGAATCGAACCGGCGTACACGGCTTTGCAGGCCGCTGCATGACCACTCTGCCACTCAGCCCGAACGACCGATCGACGCCGGCAGACCGATGTCGATTGATGAAATGCTTGGAGCGGGAAACGAGACTCGAACTCGCGACCCCAACCTTGGCAAGGTTGTGCTCTACCAACTGAGCTATTCCCGCCGAGCGAACCAGGTATTGTAAAAACAGGTGACTCGCTGTCAAGCGATTCAGCCGCCAGATAGTGGATCAGTTTGCCGGATTGACGATCCTGCACCATGGATGATCTGCGCAACGACGAAGCTCCGGTGACGAGTCGAGACCCCGCCGCGCTCAATCCGGGCCGGGACCAGCCGTTGGAAATGCCTCAGCTTGCCGGGTGAGTGACCCTGCGCAACAGGCCGCCCGCGCAATGACTGCGTCTCGGCAGCGTACGAGTCCCCTCCTCCACTCACATTGAGCCACTGCCGTGATTGCCTCCCGACGTCATCACCGGCCACGCCGCACGCAGGTAGACCACCATCGACCAGATCGTGAGAACCGTTGCCGCGTAGAGCAGAACGGTGCCGGTCCAGTACACCGGAATCGGGCCAAGGTCGTGGCGGTACAGCATCAACAACAGAGCCGTCATTTGCGAAACCGTCTTCACTTTTCCGAGCGTCGCCACTGCCACCGTCGCGCGCTGCCCGAGCTCGGCCATGAGTTCTCGCAGTGCGGACACGACGATCTCGCGACTGATGATGACCGCGGCCGGGATCGCGAGCCACGGCGCCGGGTCGCGCTGGACGAGGAGCACGAGAGCGACCGCGACCATCAGCTTGTCGGCCACCGGATCGAGGAACGCACCGAACGTGGAGACCTGCGACAGCCGTCGAGCGAGATAGCCGTCCGCCCAGTCCGTGACCGCGGCGAGCGCGAAGATCGCGGCACACGCCTGCGACGCCCACGTGAACGGTAGGTAGAAGACGAACACGAGTACCGGCACGAGGAAGATGCGTACCGCCGTGAGTGTGTTCGGTACGTTCACAACGCGTCCCGGAAAGCCTCGTAGATCGCGAGCGCGAGATCGCGGCTGATTCCTCTCACCCGCATCAGGTCTTCGACACCCGCTCGAGAGACGCCTTGAAGTCCGCCGAACTCGCTCAGCAGCCGCTGCCGACGACGCGTCCCGATCCCCGGAATCTGTTCGAGCACCGATGTTCGCCGGGTACGGCTGCGCCGAAGTCGATGTCCGGTGACCGCGAAGCGATGGGCCTCGTCACGAATCCGTTGAACCAGGTGGAGCGCGGCCGAATCGGGTGGCAGCACTATCGGCGCCGTGCGGCCGGGAAGAAAGAGCTGTTCGAGTCCGGGCTTGCGAGTAGCTCCCTTGGCGATCCCGACCGTGACGACGCCGGACACCTGCAGCTCCGCGAGCACGTCGACCGCCTGCTTGAGCTGGCCCCGGCCACCGTCGATCAGCAACAGATCCGGGAGCACCGCATCCTCGCGCCGCAACCGTGTGTACCGGCGTTCGAGCGCGTTGCGCATTGCCCCATAATCGTCGCCCGCCTTGACGCCGGAGACGTTGAAGCGGCGATAGTCGGACTTCTTTGCCCCGTCGTGCTCAAAGACGACACAGGATGCGACCATCGACTCGCCGCCGGTGTGGCTCACGTCGAAGCACTCGATCCGCTGTGGTGGATCGTCGAGGCCGAGCAGCTCCTGCAACGCATCGAGTTGCCCGCGCAGGTTCGCGCGGCTGGCGATCCGTTGCTGCAACGCCAGCTCCGCGTTGTCCACCGCCATCGCGACCCACCGTGCCCGCTCGCCGCGCACGCTGCTTCGAATCGAGACCCTCCGACCGGTCTGCTCGCCAAGAGCTTGCTCCAGCACATCGAGTCCCTCGGTCGCGTTACTGAGAAGGATCTCGTCCGGGATCGGGCGTTCGCGTCCCGCGCGAGAGAGGTAGTACTGCGGGAGGAACGCGCGCAGCAACTCATCCTCACCGGCGTCACCGCCATGCGCTGGCCGCAATGTGCGCGAACCCAGGCTCTGACCGTTACGGATGACGAACAGTGCGACCACTGCGACTCCTTCGCGCGCACGTGCCGCGACGACATCGATATTTCCCTTTGCTCCCGAGACATATTGCCGGGCCTGTACCCGCCGCAGGTTCGCAATCTGATCGCGGTAGCGCGCGGCAAGCTCGAACTCGAGTGCGTGCGACGCCGATTCCATGCGGCGCACCAACTCACCGACCATCTCCTCGCTCTTGCCTTCGAGGAACATGATGGCGTGGCGCACGTCTTCTCCGTATGCCGTCTCGTCGACCAAGCCGACACACGGAGCGGTACAGCGCCCGATCTGGTGTTGCAGACAAGGCCTGGAGCGGTTCTCGAAGAACGAGTCCTCGCACTGGCGTACACGAAACAGCTTCTGTAGCTGGCCCAGCGTGCCGCGCGTCGCACCGGCACTCGCGAACGGACCGAAGTAACGGCCTCTCCCGTGTCGTGCGCCGCGATGGAAGGCCAGCCGCGGGAACTTCTCGTCGGTCGTGACGTGGATGTACGGAAAGCTCTTGTCGTCACGAAGCACAATATTGTAGTGGGGCCGATGCTCCTTGATCAGGTTGTTCTCGAGCAGGAGCGCTTCGGTCTCGGTATGCGTAACGGTCACCTCCACCGAGTCCGTATGTGACATCAGTGCGCGCGTCTTCGGTGGGAGCTGTTCAGGGAGCCTGAAGTAGCTCGCAACGCGCTTCTTCAAGCTGCGCGCTTTCCCGACGTAGAGGATACGCCCGAACCGATCGAGCAGCCGGTACACGCCCGGATCGTTGGTGAGGGTTCGAAGAAAGGACTGCGCTTCGAACTTGGCAGGATACGATTCCACGGCGGAGGACGGGTACGGTGACCCTCGTACTGTACCGTGCGGCCCACGGGAGCGGAATTCGCCGCCCGTGGAACCTGCAGGGTCGTTCCACGTTCGGCGCCAAGGCGGCCGGGCCCGACTCGCATATCTCCTCAGCTCTCGACTGCGAACGTGGACCTGACGCTATCGGCTGCGTTTCCGCGGCTTGCCGTCGACCGATGCCACAACGCACCGGTCTATTCTCGTTCGAGCAGCTCAAGCAGTCCGTGCCGATAGGACAGATGGGTGAGTTCCACATCGTTCGACGTGCCGAGCTTGCGCATGATCCGCGTACGGTAGGTGCTCACCGTCTTGGGGCTCAGGCACAGGCGCTCGGATATGGTTTGTCGATCGTATCCGTTGCTCACCATGACCATCACCGTCAGCTCGCGGGCAGTATGTGTAAACGCCCTAAAGTTGTCCCAAACGGACAGAATTAGTGCGTATTTGAAAACGGACAGAATTACTGCGCACTGACGTCAGGGCTCGTCCCCCGCCCTCCCCTGTCCGCTAGTCGAGCCGCTGAGCAACGCTTCGACGTCGCCGAGCGACTGGGCCCGGGGTAGCTCGGTCAGGGCATCTCCGGCTGCCCTTTGCATTGACGTGCGCACAGACGCCTCGAGCTTACGCTGCATGCCGCACCGGTCGCCGGGACCGGTGCTCCCACCGTGATCGTCTTCTCGTCCTCACCGACTGCGCAGTCGAAGCGGTCGCGTAGCGCCACGTAGCTCCCCCTGTCGTGTCCTCGCGATGCCGAACCCCAGGCTGTAGCCCGGCCGGGCTATGGCGCGTCCCCGCTCGTGGAATGCCGGCGCGCGGCTCGCAGCTTGCGGATGTTTCGTTTTCTGTCTGTTTCGCCCTCCCTGCGCCGGCGGATTCAGCGCGGGTCAGGCGTGATCAACCATCGTGCCTGACGCAGCTCGTGCACCGTCGTCCCGATCTGCACGAGCGTGCGCCGTCCCACGCCCGGGATCGGCGCGAGGTCCTCGAGCGCGACTGGCCGCCACTTGCACGGGCTCTGCC
>JAKZYK010000423.1:0-4546 GCA_047514485.1 Gammaproteobacteria bacterium | reverse complement strand
GTGTACGACGACGGTGTGAAGGAGCGGCTGCTGTTTGTTCAGGACATCGTGGCGCCTGTGATCGCCGAGGCTTGGCGCGCACGCTACGGAACGCGGTAGCCGCGGAGTGCGCATCGCTTGAGTCTCAGGCGTCTGGAAGGTTTGTGGTCGGCCGAGTTGCGCGCGGGCGACCACAACGCCAACATCGGTGTACTGATATTTCATCCGCGCAAGGTGTTCGGCGATTTCTACGAAGAGGGCCGCATTCGCGGCGGCGACCGCTTCTGTGTCTACCACGGCACGTACGTAGTCGAGAACCGCGGCCTGCATGCGAGCATGGCGGTTACCCGCTACCGTGCGGGCGAGCCGCAGCCGCTGTTTCCACGGGACAGGGTCATGAAGTTGTCAGGGACGATCGAGTCCGGAGTCGCACGGCATGTGCTCGAATTCGCGGTCCGCGCGGCGCCGGGCGGCGCGCGGCGTCTGCGTCTCATCCGCCGCGACAGCAAGTGAGGACGTACCGTACTTACGACGCGACGCGCAGGGTGAGACGCAGCCCGGTCGTGCCGGGCACTTCGTGCCCCGTGTCAGCCAGCTCCAGATCAAGAATTTCTCGATGTCCTCGGGGATCGAGCTCACCATGGAATTCGAGACTGGTCTCGTCCTGCTCGAACAAGGGGGCGCCGTCTTCATGGATATCGTAGCGCAGGATCCGCAATCGCCCGGACAAACGACGGTCCTCCACGCGGTACGTCCCCACGTGTGCGTAGTGGCGATCACCACCCAGCACGCGGCCTTCCTCGTAGAAATCCTGTGAGACCCGCACCGGCTCGAACATCAGGATGCCGATATTGGTGATCCCGTGGTTGCCGAGCAGCTCGGCCGACCACAGTCCTTCCAGTTGACGGCGGACGGGCACGTTCCGAGATCGCTCCCCTCTCACTGCCCGCGCAGGGCCATCCCGATCAGTACGCCGCCCCACACGAACAGGACGATCGCGAGGTGGAAGAACCAGGGTACCGCCGACTCCCCCCACATCACGAGCATACCGAGCACAGTGACGCCAATACCGGAGTAGAGCTTCGACTTGTCCACTTTTCGAGGGCCGTGGCCGGGGTAACCGCAGGCGCCGCACCGGCCCTCCGGATCACGATTGATCGCGACCGCGGCGTCCGGCTCGACGACACCCTGGAGCGCGCCGACCGGAGGAGCAACGGCCCCGAGGAACGGCGGCGCTACGAGCGGACATCGTGTTCCGGGACGGCAGCCACCCGACACCCGAGTGATGGATCACTCTACGCCGCCGCGCTCTCTGCCGGCTCGGCCCGGAACGCCGGCATCACTTCCGCCGCGAACCGCTCCAGTTGTTCGAGCATCACCGACTCCGGGGTGCCCATGCTCGACTGCACGTTGACCGTATCCAGTCCCGGGAACTGCTCCTGGAGCTGCTCGATATACACAATCAATTCTTCTGCGGTGCCGCAGAACCACGAGCGGGACTGCATCTGCCAATCGATTGTCGGGAAGTCGGCATCTGCCCAGCCGCCGCGCTGCGCGACCGCCGCATTCTGCTCATCGGTCAACCCGCGGAAGAACCCCAGTGGCGCGAACATCTTGGCGTGCTCCTCGTAGTACGGCGTCGCCTCGCGCACCGCCTGCTCCCGGCTGTCGGCGAGATAGAAGTTGACGCCCACGCAGATCCCCTCGCCGAGCTCTGCATCGATACCGGCGCGGGCAAGCGCGTCGCGGTAGCCGACCACCGGCCCCTCGCCGAGCAGAGCCGACCCACCGCCGACGATGCCTTTGATACCGTGCTTGACCATGAAATCGAGCCCGCGCGGGCTCGCGCTGACGATGGGCTGCCAGCACTCCACCGGCAGGTGTTTGGGGCGCGGCACCAGGGTGAGCTCCTCGAGTTCGTAGCCGCGGTACGGGAGCTTCGGGGGGATGGTGTAGTGCTTGCCGTGGTGCGAGAAGCTCTCGTTGTTGAACGCCTTGAAGATGACGTCGACCTGCTCTTCGAAGATCTCCCGGTTGAGCGCCTGATCCATCATGACCCCGCCGAGGGTCTCGACCTCCCGCGTGTGATAGCCGCGCCCCACCCCGAAGCTCACGCGACCGTTGGTGAGGATGTCGGCGGTCGCGTAGTCCTCGGCGAGACGCAACGGATGCCACATTGGACAGATGTTGAAGCCGCAGCCAATCCGCAGTCGTTCCGTGACGTGCGCGAGATGTACCGCCACCATCAGGATGTTCGGGATGCACTCGTAACCTTCGTGCTGGAAGTGGTGCTCGGCGAGCCAGAAGGTGTCGAAGCCGAGCCGGTCCATGCGCTTGGCGATCGCCTCGGTCTTCGAGAACACCGTCATGAGGTGTTCGTTCGAGTAGCGACGCTCGTTCGCCGGCGTCGCATCCTGGCCCATGTCGCCCAGATCGACATGGCCCGCATAGAGTGACGAGAACTTGGTGATCATCGGGATCCTCCCTGGAATTTTGCGTATCACGGCGGCCACCGCCGCGACCGCTCCCCTCGTCCCGGAACCTATCACGAGAGCATGGAGCCCGCGAACCCCGAGCCGGTGAAACTTGACGGCGCGTCCCCCGTTATAGGGTATGGTTCTGTCGTCTCCGCGGCCGGGGCCGCGGTCCATCCACTGCGCGGTGCCGATTCACCGGTCTGAAGGGTGCGTGCCGGTGAGTACGATTGGTAGTGACAATTGTAGTGGTACGATATGCACCATGAATGCAACCATCGACAAGGCTGGACGCATTGTCGTTCCCATGGCCATTCGTACGGCGGCGCGTCTTGAGTCCGGCACCGAGATCAGCTTCCGATTGGTTTCCGGGCGTATAGAGATGGAGGCGGCGCCGCTCACGGTATCACTGGAGCGCCGCGGTCACCTTGTGGTTGCCGTGCCCGGCCGGAAACAGCCCGCCTTGAAGGAATCGGAGGTTGAGGACACCACTGTCGCGGTGCGAAACACCGAATCCAACGGGAAGGCTTTCTGATTGAGCCACTACCTCTGCGACACCAGTTGTCTGGTGGCGACGATGAATCCGCCTCCCTACCGCGCGCTGCTCAACCCGCACCTCGCGGATCTGGAGGAATATGCACCGGTCGAGCCGTTCGAGGTGCTGAGCGCCCGGCTCGGGATCCCCGCCGAGCGCATCGTCAAGCTCGATGCGAACGAGAACCCCTACGGCCCGTTGCCGGCGGTGACCGAGGCGCTTGCGCATTACCCGCATTTCCATATCTATCCGGACCCCCGGCAGTCCATGCTGCGCGATGCGTTGAGTGCGTTCATCGGGGTTCCCGCCGCCCACATTCTCCCGGGGCATGGCGCCGACGAGCTGCTCGACTGTCTATGCCGGCTCTTCCTTGCGCCGGGGGATACCGTGATCAACACACCCCCGACCTTCGGGATGTACAGCTTCGACGCCAAGCTCGCGGGCGCGAAGGTGGTCGATGTTGACCGAAGCGATGATTTCTCCGTGGACGTCGAGGCGATCGCCGCAGTGATCGAAGCCCACCGCCCGAAACTTCTGTTCCTTACGTCTCCCAACAACCCGTCCGGCAACTGGCTCGACGACAGCGCGTTCGAGCAGTTGCTCGCGCTGCCGATCGTGATAGTGCTCGACGAGGCGTACGTCGAGTTCGCCGATCATGCGAGCCGGACCTCCAGGGTGCTCGATCGCGACAACCTTGTGGTGCTGCGCACGTTCAGCAAGGCGGCCGGCATCGCGGGGCTCAGGCTCGGCTACGGGATCTTTCCGCAGTGGCTGATGCACGAATTGTGGAAGTTCAAGCAGCCCTACAACGTCAACGCCGCGGCGAGCGTCGCGGGCATCGCGAGTCTGCGCAACGCCGAGCAGATTGAAGCGGTGGTCGAGAAGCTCAAGGCGGAACGGTCGCGGCTGTATACGCTGCTGGAACCGCTCTCCGAGCTCGACGCGATTCCCGGCTCGCAGGCGAACTTCATCCTGTGCAGGGTCGTCCGGCGAGACGCCCGCGATCTCAAGCTCGCGCTCGAATGCCGGGGAATCCTCGTTCGGCACTACGACAAGCGCGGGCTGGAGAACTGCATCCGAATCTCGGTAGGCCGTCCGGAGCACACCGACGCGCTCATCGGCGCGCTGCGCGACATGACGTGAGCCGGGACGTGATGTAAGCCGGGACGTGATGTAAGCGAGGACACCGGCAGGGCGGCGTCCGATCACCTGAGCGCCGCTCGAATCCATGCTCGTCGTTCGCGGCTTCTCAGTACTGGAGCTCCGGCCGCACCCGGTTCTTGAGCGGCTTGCCCGCGAGGTGGCGCTCGATGTTCTCGAGCACCAGGTCCAGGGTACGCGGGGTGTAGTAGTCGGTGTCGTCCGAGGAGCAGTGGGGGGTGATGATGACGTTCGGCGCCTTCCACAGCGGCGAGCGCGCCGGCAGCGGCTCCGGGTCGAATACGTCGAGCACCGCGCTCATCTCGTCGCGTTCGAGCTTGTCGATGAGCGCATCGTAGTCGATGCAGCTCGCGCGGCTGTAGTTCACCAGCCCCGCGCCTTTCTTCAGGAGCGCAAG
>JAKZYK010000422.1:0-6826 GCA_047514485.1 Gammaproteobacteria bacterium | reverse complement strand
CAACGACGCGGACGCGGTGGAGATCGCACAGCCCGCGCCGTCGAAGCCGATATCCTGGATGATGCCGTCGTCGACATGGAGGTGGACGAAGAATTCGTCGCCGCAGACCGGATTGAAGCCGTGCGCGGAGCGATTCGTCTTGTCGGGCTTGCACGGGTAGTTCCGCGGGTTGCGGTTGTGATCGAGGATGACTTCCTCGTAGAGATCGCGTAGGTCGTTCATCGGTCGAAGATCTCTTTCACCTTGCGCAGGCTCTCGACGAGCGCGTCGATATCCGCCGTGGTGTTGTAGAGCGCGAGCGACGCCCGCGAGGTCGCCGGCACCTTGTATCGCCTCATCAGCGGCATCGCGCAGTGGTGCCCGGCCCGTATTGCTACCCCGTGCTGGTCGGCGATGGTGCCGACGTCGTGGGGATGCACGCCTTCGACGACGAACGAGAGGATACTCGCCTTCTCGGGCGCGGTGCCGATGATTCTAATGCCGCCGAGCGCGCCGAGCGACTCGGTTGCGTACTCGAGGACATCGCGTTCGTTCGCGGCGATGGCGTCCATGCCGAGCTCGGTCATGAACTCGATCGCGGCGCCGAGTCCAATCGCGCCCGCGATGTTCGGGGTTCCCGCCTCGAACTTGTACGGGAGATCGTTCCACGTCGATTCCTCGAACGAGACGGTGCGGATCATGTCTCCGCCGCCCTGGTACGGCTCCGCCTCCTCGAGCATCCCGGCCCGGCCGTAGAGCACGCCCATCCCGGTCGGGCCGTAGCACTTGTGGCTCGAGAACACGTAGAAGTCGCAGTCGAGGGCACGGACGTCGATGGCGCCGTGCGGGGCCGCCTGGGCGCCGTCGAGCACCGCGACCGCACCGGCGTCGTGCGCTGTCTCGATGATCTTCTTGACGGGATTGATGGTCCCGAGCGCGTTGGATACGTGGGCGACGGCGACGATCCTGGTGCGCTCGTTCACGAGACCGGCGAACTCTTCCATGTCGAGCTCGCCGCTGTCGTGGATCGGCACCACGCGCAGCCGGGCGCCGGTCTGCCGGCATACGATCTGCCACGGAACGATGTTCGAATGGTGCTCCATCGTGGTGATGAGGATCTCGTCACCCGGTCCGAGACGGGGCCGCGCATAGCTCTGTGCGATCAGGTTCAGCCCCTCGGTGGCGCCGCGCACGAAGACGATCTCGCGGCGGTCGGCCGCGTTCAGGAACGTCTTGGCCGTGTCCCGCGCCGCCTCGTAGGCGCTCGTTGCGCGCTCGCTCAGCGCATGCAGTCCCCGGTGGACGTTCGCATTGTCGGATTCGTAGTAGCGGCGGATCGCATCGATGACCCGGCGCGGCTTCTGGCTCGTTGCGCCGTTGTCGAGGTACACGAGCGGCCTGCCGTTGACCACCTGATCGAGGATCGGAAACTCGGCGCGGACCTGCTCGACGTCGAACATGTTGCCCGCCTGCCTTGGCACATGGCGCGACGCGTGGCTCATTGGAGGATCTCGCGCAGGCCATCGCCGCCCGGGAGGTGTTCGAGCACTACCGCTCCTATCGGCTCGCGCAAACCGGGAATGGCGATCCGATCGACCACGTCGCGGGCGAACCCGTACGTGAGCATGCCGCGCGCCGCGCTCTCCGCGATCCCGCGCGAGCGCAGGTAGAACAGCATCTGCTCGTCGAGCTGCCCGATGGTGGCGCCATGCGAGCACTTGACGTCATCGGCGTGGATCTCGAGCTGAGGCTTGGTGTCGATCTCGGCGTTGCGCGACAGCAGCAGGTTGCGGTTCGTCTGATGGGCCTCGGTCTTCTGCGCGTCCGGGTGCACGTGCACGCGCCCGTTGAACACCCCGCGCCCGCGCCCGCCGGCGATCCCCTTGTAATACTCGCGGCTCTCGCAGTGCGGTGCGATGTGCTCGACGTTGGTGTGGAAGTCGACGTGCTGGCGACCGTTCGCGATGTAGAGGCCGTCGAGGGAGCAGCGCGCGTGCTCGTGATCGAGGGCGACGTCGATGTCGTTTCGTGAGAGCCGCGCTCCGAGGGATACCGCCCAGGAGTGGAACGTCGCCCCGGCTGCGAGCTTCGCCTCCAGCGCGGCGACATGGTACGCGGCAGCGCTCGCCTGCTGCACCTTGTAGTGCTCGACGGTCGCGCCTTCGGCAATCTCGATCTCGGTGACGACGTTGTCGAGATACACGGTGTCGTCAAGTCCGATGAAGTGCTCGACGACGGCAATTCGCGATCCCGCACCGGCTGCGATGAAGATCCGGGGGAAGTACGCGCGTTCGCGCTCGTGCGACCCGGATACGAACACGAGATGCAACGGCGTGCCGGCGACCGTCTCCGGGGCGACCCGGATCGCCGCACCGGTATCCATGAACGCGGCATTGAGCGCGGTGAACGCGGTCTTCTCCGGGGTCACGATTTTCGCGAGCCTGCCTTCGAGGAACTCGCCGTTGTGTTCGAGGGAGCGGGTGAGATCCTCGACCTCGACGCTGCCCGGCAGTGTCCGAGTGTCCGAGAGCTTGTTGTCGATACGCCCGTCGACGAATACGAGGCGCGGCGCGGCGCCACCATCCAGGAATCGTCCCACAATGCCGGCGCCGGGCGCGGCGCGGGAAGGCGCCGCGAGGTCGAACGTGCGCTTCTCGATGGGTGATACGTTCGTGTACTTCCAGTGCTCGTTGCGCGGCGTCGGGAAGCCCGAGCGCGAGAACGAGCCGATGGCCGCGCGGCGCACGTCACGCAGCCATGCGAGACCGTGGCCAGGGAGCGCCGATTCGCGCCGGGCGAACGCATCGACGTACCGGGCCGTCGAAGTCGTGACCTCGCTCATGCGCTGGCCGCCGCCTCCCGTGCCCATTCGTATCCCCTCGCCTCGAGATCCAGGGCCAGCTCGCGCCCGCCGGAGGCCACGATGCGCCCGCCGCTCAGCACGTGAACGTGGTCGGGAACGACGTAGTCGAGCATGCGCTGATAATGGGTGACGAGGATCGTGGCCCGCTCCGGGCTCTTCATCGCGTTGACGCCGTTCGCGACGGCTTTGAGCGCGTCGATGTCGAGGCCGGAGTCGGTCTCGTCGAGAATGGCGAGCTTCGGCTCCATGAGCGCGGGCTGGAAGATCTCGTTGCGCTTCTTCTCGCCGCCGGAGAAGCCGACGTTCACTCCCCGCTTGAGCAGCGATTCGTCCATGTGCAGGACCTCGATCTTCTCGCGCACAAGTGCGAGGAAGTCCATCGCGTCGAACTCGGGCTGCCCGCGATGCCTGCGGAGCGCGTTGACGGCGGCTTTGAGGAAGTAGGTGTTGTTCACGCCGGGGATCTCGACCGGATACTGAAAGGCGAGGAACACGCCTTGACACGCCCGCTCTTCCGGCGTGAGGTCGAGCAGTGAGCTCCCTTCGAAGAGGATCTCCCCTCCGGTCACCTCATAGCCGTCTCGGCCCGCGAGCACGTGTGCGAGGGTGCTCTTGCCCGAGCCGTTCGGCCCCATGATCGCGTGTATCTCACCCTGCGCAACGCTGAGATCGAGCCCGGTGAGGATGTCCTTCCCGTCCACCGCGACGCGCAGATCCTTGATTTCGAGCATTACCGGTGCTCCCGAACGAAGTGGTTTCTCTACCAGGATCAAGTGGTCAGATGCAGCCGGGTCAACCGACCGCGCCCTCCAGGCTGACTTCGAGCAGCTTCTGCGCTTCGACCGCGAACTCCATCGGCAGCTCGCGGAACACTTCCTTGCAGAATCCGTTGACGATCATCGAGACCGCGTCCTCTTCGCCGATCCCGCGCTGGCGGCAGTAGAAGAGCTGATCGTCGCTGATCTTCGAGGTGGTCGCCTCGTGCTCGACCTGCGCGCTCGGGTTCGTCACCTCCATGTACGGAAACGTGTGGGCGCCGCACTTGTCGCCCATCAGCAGCGAGTCGCACCGGGTGTAGTTGCGGGCGTTCTCCGCTCCCTTCCCGATCCGGACGAGGCCCCGGTAGGAGTTCTGCCCGTGCCCGGCGGAGATGCCCTTCGACACGATGGTGCTGCGGGTGTTGCGCCCGAGGTGGATCATCTTCGTGCCGGTGTCCGCCTGCTGGCGCAGGTTGCTGAGGGCAACGGAGTAGAACGCGCCGACCGAATGGTCGCCGCGCAGGATGCAGCTCGGGTACTTCCACGTGATCGCCGAGCCGGTCTCGACCTGGGTCCAGGAGATCTTCGAATTGTCGCCCCGGCAGTCGCCGCGCTTGGTAACGAAGTTGTAGATGCCGCCGACGCCGTTCTCGTCGCCCGGATACCAGTTCTGCACCGTGGAGTACTTGATCTCCGCCCCTTCGAGGGCGACGAGCTCGACCACCGCGGCGTGGAGCTGGTTCTCGTCGCGTACCGGAGCGGTGCATCCCTCGAGGTAGCTCACGTAGCTCCCCTCGTCCGCGACCACGAGGGTGCGCTCGAACTGTCCGGTCTTCGCCGCGTTGATCCGGAAGTACGTGGACAGCTCCATCGGACAGCGCACGCCCTTGGGGATGTAGCAGAACGAGCCGTCGGTGAAAACGGCGGAGTTGAGCGAGGCGAAGAAGTTGTCGGTGTACGGCACGACGGTGCCGAGATACTTCTCGACCAGCGCCGGGTGCTCGCGCACCGCCTCGGAGAACGAGCAGAAGATGATGCCCTGCTCGGCGAGCTTGTCCTTGAACGTTGTGGCGACGGAGACGCTGTCGAATACCGCGTCGACCGCGATGCCCGCGAGGACGGCGCGCTCCTCGAGCGGGATCCCGAGCTTCTCGTAGGTCTCGAGGAGCTTGGGATCGACCTCGTCGAGGCTCTTCGGGCCGTCGTCCTTCGATTTCGGAGCGGAGTAGTACGAGATCTCGTCGTAGTCGATCGGGGTGTGGTTGACGTTCGCCCAGCGGGGCTCCGACATGGTGAGCCAGTGACGGTACGCCTTCAGGCGCCACGCGAGGAGGAATTCGGGCTCGTGTTTCTTGCGCGAGATGAGCCGGATGACGTCCTCGTCGAGACCGGGAGGAACGGTGTCGGATTCGAGATCGGTGACGAAGCCGTGCTGGTATTCCCGCCGGACCAGGGCTTCGACTTCTGCGTTGGGGGTGGCCATGCGTCGACTTCTCCTCAGGTTGGCGCACGGGGCGCCGAATTCCTGACTAAAACGGTCGGGTATTCTACGATTACCCGACTGAAACGGTCAACAATTCCATCGTGTCAGACTAGCGACGTTCGCGAGGCCGGCTGCGCGATCATGAAGGCACTCCTTCAGCGCGTGACCGAGGGCGGTGGAATGGGCGAGATCGTCGCCAACATCGAGTTGGAAAATCCGGGAGGCCGCGCTCTTTTCGAGCGGGGAGACGGTCAGGAATCCGACATCCGGCGGGCGAGTGTCGAAGCGCTCGCCGATACGGGAACGGTCATGCCGGTTCTGCCTCGGTACATCGTCGATTGGGTCGGGGCAGACATCCGGCGGACCGCGATCGTGACGTACGCGATGGTGGTACCGACGTCCGCGTATCCCAACAGAAACTGGATGGCGCGAATGTCCGTGCCGCGCATATTGCAATCGCCGCGACCCAGGGCGAACCCCGTCCGGAAGGCGCATTGCGCGGGAACGCCCGGGCGGCCCCGCTCGGGCACACGCGGCTCGATCCGCCGAGGCTGGGCTCGGCCTCCCGGTGGCGGGTGCCGCGTCGTTGGAGGTGGTCGCCTGTGGTGGCGGTACGGGGACTACGGGGACGAGCGAGCGGGGCAATCCGCCTGTGTGGGTAAGCGTCTCGGCGGCAAGGTACTCCTGAACGACCTGGCGCTTGAAGGCGATGCTGTGGGTTCGGTGCTTTGCCATGGGCGTCGATCCTTCGAATGCCCGACCCACCGGTCAAATCAATTCAATCCAACTGTCCGGCCACAGGGGCTCACTCCAATAGGGGGTCAATACTGAAAGTCGATTGACACGCCGGGCTGCTGCCCGCCGACATCGTCGAGCGCCGGCAGCCCCATTTCCTCGGCCTTGTCCGGTCCGGTTGCCGGCTCCGCTGCCATCGCTTCCCCGGGAGCCGCCCCAGCGAGGCACTGTGTCCGAACGCCCGATTGATTGCTCATGAGATTCACTATAGAGTTCATTTACGTTGAAACTCACGATAGGGGACGATTATGGCCGAGCTGCCGGAAGCCACTTCCTCGGTCGAACTGACAGCGGACGAAGTCGAGCAGTTCTCGAGCGGTCTCCGCGAGAAAATCAAGGCGGTAGGAGGCCCGCCGGGCAAGCTGCGACGATGGGTTCTGATCGGCGCCGGATCCAGGCCGGAGGCGGCGGCCATCCGCGCGACCGTGACAATGGCCGGGCGGATCGTCGCGCTGCGCCGCAGGGAAATGACCGAGCGCAATATCGAGGC
Organism: Gammaproteobacteria bacterium; assembly: GCA_047514485.1. Lineage (GTDB taxonomy): Bacteria > Pseudomonadota > Gammaproteobacteria > HK1 > HK1 > HK1. The sequence goes on along the minus strand of JAKZYK010000422.1, from coordinate 458 downwards.
GCTCGTCGACCTGTATCTCCAAGGCGAAGAGCGCGCCGACGTTGATCGGGAGCTCGAGCAGGACAATGCCGAGCTGCGCGCGTGTTACCTCCGGGAGGTGCCGACCTACACCGCAGCCGACATCCACAAGCTCATGCACGGCTCGCAGTTGAGCAACCCGAGCGAACCGGCGTCGCGATGGAAGCGAGAGAAGAGGGTCTTTGCGGTGCCCGTCGGTCGCGCCCAGCTTTTTCCGCGCTTCCAGTTCGCCGATGGCAATCCGCTGCCCGTCATCAAGGAAGTGCTGAAGCGTTTGCCGGACGGCATGACGCCGTGGCAGATCGCGTTCTGGTTCCAGTCGGGCAATGGCTGGCTCGACGGGAGATCGCCCGAAGAGGCGCTGGGCGACGAGGACGCTGTCCTGAATGCCGCCGACCACCTGCGTGAGCCGGCCATCGGCTGACGATGACGGTCCGGAA
>JAKZYK010000421.1:0-5006 GCA_047514485.1 Gammaproteobacteria bacterium | reverse complement strand
GCACAAGGCGCGCAAGCGGCCCCAATACTCCAAGCGATAACGCGACATATCGAATTGGGGGATCGTCTAATGGCAGGACAGCGGACTCTGACTCCGCCAGTCTAGGTTCGAATCCTAGTCCCCCAGCCAACAATTCCGCCTCTTTCCCGCTGTAGAACCCCGTCGACCGCGCCGCCTACTGCCTGCGCTTGCGTTTAGCTGAGGCCGGTGCGGGCTCGTGCCGAGTCGCGGCCATGACCGCCAGAGCGATGCCGGCTACGATCATCGGCAGGGTCAGCACCTGCCCCATCGTGACCCATCCGAACGCGAGATATCCGAGATGGGCATCGGGGACCCGGACGAACTCGACGAGGGTTCGCGCGAGCCCGTAGCCGATGAGAAAGACGCCCGATGCGGCCATCGCCGGGCGCGGGCGCCGGGTGAACCACCAGAGCACCGCGAAGAGTACGACCCCTTCGAGCAGCGCTTCGTAGAGCTGCGACGGGTGACGGGGGGCATCCCCGGCGCGAGGGTCGTGGAACACCATTGCCCAGGGAAGATCCGACGCAGTTCCCCATAGCCGACCGTTGATGAAGTTCCCGAGACGCCCCGCCGCGAGGCCGGGCGGCACCAGAGGCACGATGAAATCCGCGACCTCGAAGAATCCACGCCCACGCGAGCGCGCGAACCACCACATCGCGACGATGCCCCCGATCAGCCCGCCGTGAAACGACATGCCGCCGCGCCAGACCATGAACAGAGACCAGGGTTGCGCGAGAAGGCGCTCAAGGTCGTAGAAGAACATGTATCCAAGCCGTCCGCCTGCCACGATTCCGAGCGCGACATAGAAGAGAACGTCGCCGAAGTCGTCGCGGCTCCAGCCACGCCAGGCGTCACGTGCCCGGACCCGGCCGAGCCACCACCCGAGCGCGAACGCGATCAGGTACATCAGGCCGTACCAGTGGACCTTGACGGGTCCGATCGCCACCGCCACGGGGTCGAAATTCGGGTGTGCAAGCATCGTCGCGATCATATCCGACTACTTCGATCCCTGCCGCCGGCGCTGGCGGTCTTGAGTCAATCCGGGGCTCGTCGCGCCGTGCGTCCGCGGCGCCTGATCCGGCCAAGCTATACTCGCGCCTCCCGCCCCGAGTCACGAGTCCATGTCCGGCCCCACGCATACCAACGCTCTCACAAATGAAACCAGCCCCTACCTGCTGCAGCACGCGGGCAATCCCGTCGACTGGCAGCCGTGGGGACCGGAAGCGCTGGACCGGGCGCTGCGCGAAGACAAGCCGATCCTGCTGTCCATCGGCTACTCCGCCTGTCACTGGTGCCACGTGATGGCGCATGAATCGTTCGAGGACGAGGAAACAGCGCGGCTGATGAACGAGCTGTACGTCAACATCAAGATCGATCGCGAAGAACGCCCCGACATCGACAAGATCTACCAGACCGCCCACCAGCTCCTCGCCCGACGTGGCGGCGGCTGGCCGTTGACGGTGATGCTGACCCCCGACGACCACGCGCCCTTCTTCGCGGGCACGTACTTCCCCGACTCTCCGCGCCACGGCATGCCGTCGTTCCGCCAAGTCCTCACTGGCGTGGCGCGGCTCTACCGCGAGCGGCGCGACGATATTCGCCGCCAGAACGCCTCGCTCATCGAAGCACTCGCGGGCCTGGACCCCGGAGCGGGCACCGAGGCCGGGGCGACGTTGACCGCGGCGGCGCTCGACGCGGCGCGCGTAGCGCTGATGCAATCGCACGATCCGCGTCACGGCGGCTTCGGCGACGCGCCGAAGTTTCCTCACCCGACGAACCTCGAGCGACTGATGCGCGACTATGCGGCGCGCCCCACGAGCGCCGACGGCGCCGCCGCGCTCGCGGCCGCGACGTTCACGTTCCGCAAGATGTGCGGCGGCGGTCTGTACGACCACGCCGGCGGCGGCTTCTGCCGCTATTCGGTGGACGCGATGTGGATGATCCCGCACTTCGAGAAAATGCTCTACGACAACGGGCCGCTTGTCTCGGTCGCGGCGGAGCTTCATCAGATCACCGGCGACGACGTGTTCGCACGGGTCGCGCGGGGGACCGCGGCCTGGGTCATGCGCGAGATGCAATCACCCGAGGGCGGGTTCTACTCCACCCTCGATGCGGATTCCGAGGGTGAGGAGGGCAAGTTCTACGTCTGGACCCCCGACGAGGTGCGCAGCCTCGTTTCGGAAGATGAATACCCCGCGCTCGCGTCACGATTCGGACTCGATCGTGCGGCGAACTTCGAAGGCTCGCACTGGCATCTGCACGTGTTTCGCGAGGTCGCCGATGTTGCGCGGGACACCGGTGCGACGCAGACCGAGACCGAAGAACGGATCGACCGCGCCCTCGCAAAGCTCTTCGAAGCCCGGTCCCACCGAATCCGCCCGGGCCGCGACGAGAAGGTCCTCACCTCGTGGAACGGACTGATGGTCAAGGGGATGGCGACGGCAGGGCGCATTCTCGGCGCTCCGGAAATCGTCTCATCCGCGGAACGCGCGGTGGAATTCATCCGCGGCACGATGTGGAGCGATGGCAGGCTGCACGCTACTTACAAGGACGGCCGCGCACGGTTCAACGGCTATCTCGACGACTACGCCTGTCTCGCCGACGGCGTCCTCGCGCTGCTCGAATCGCGGTGGAGCGCCCGCGATCTCGAGTTCGTCATCGCGCTCGGGGACGCGATGATCGAGCATTTCGAAGACCGCGAGAACGGCGGCTTCTTCTTCACCGCCGACGACCACGAGCGTCTCATCCACCGCCCCAAACCGATGATGGACGATTCACTGCCGTCCGGGAACGGCGTCGCCGCGACGGTCCTCGGCCGGCTCGGACACCTGCTCGGCGATACCCGATATCTGAGGGCGGCGGAGCGCGTGCTGCACGCGGCGCGGGAAGGGCTCGAGCGGTTCCCGCACGCGCATACCGCGTTGCTCGTCGCGCTCGAGGAATTTCTCGAGCCTCCGGAGATCGTGGTCATCCGCGCCGAGCCCGGCGAGCTCGAGCCTTGGCGAGCCCGGGCGACGGCCGGCTACGCTCCGCGCCGGGTCGTCGTCGCCATCCCCAACGACGCGTCGGATCTCCCGGCCCTGCTCGCCGAGCGGGCACCACGCGGCTCCCCGGTGGCGTATGTCTGCGAAGGGCACGTCTGCGATGCGCCGATCACCGGCTTCGACGCCTTCCACGCCCGACTCGCGGCGAGCGAGATCGCGCCGCGCGGCTAGACAGAACAGGGACGGAGTCGAATTCCGTCCTGCCCGTTCTGGCGGGTGACGTGCCGATTTGGAGCCATCCCGCTTCGGTGGACACTCTGGGTCAGAGCAGGGACGGACCTACAAATCCCGTCCGAACGATTCGCGGAACCGGCTCTCCAGCTCCGTGCGGGTGCAGTGGTGATTCTGGGTGCCGGGCTGCTCGACCTTGAGCGCGCCCATCAACGACGCGAGGCGCCCGGTGGTCTCCCAGTCCATCTCGTTGACGAGCCCGTAGATGAGCCCGGCCCGGAACGCGTCGCCGCAGCCCGTCGGATCCACCGTGCTGCCCGCCCGGGCGGGAGGGATCTCGATGCTCGCGCCGCGGGTATGCACGACCGATCCCCGAGCGCCGCTGGTCACGATCAGCGCATCGACCTTCGATACGACCGCCGCCGCGTCGAGCCCGGTGCGTTCGCGCACGAGCTCCCATTCGTAGTCGTTGACGGTCAGCCACGTCGCCAGATCGATGAACCGGCGCAGATCGGCGCCGTCGAACATCGGCAGCCCCTGTCCGGGGTCGAAGATGAACGGAGTGCCGCATTCGGCGAATTGCGATGCGTGCTCGATCATCGCCTCGCGCCCGTCCGGCGAGACGATTCCGATCGTCGCTCCAGAAGCGTCGCGCACGTCGTTGAGATGCGCGCAGTTCATCGCACCGGGGTGAAACGCGGTGATCTGATTGTCATCGAGATCAGTGGTGATGAAGGCTTGGGCGGTGTACTCGGTATCGATACGGGTCACGAATCGATGGTCGATCTCCCACTTGTCCATCCATTGGCAGTAGGGGTCGAAATCCCTGCCTACGGTTGCCATCGGCAGCGGGTCGCCGCCGAGGAGCTTGAGGCTGTAGGCGATGTTGCCCGCGCAGCCGCCGAACTCGCGGCGGAGCTGCGGTACGAGAAACGAGACGCTCAGCATGTGGATCTTGTCCGGCAGGATGTGGTTCCTGAAGCGGTCATGGAAGACCATGATGGTGTCGTAGGCGAGTGAGCCGCAGATCAGTGCCGACATCTCGTTATCTCCCGTGCTGATTCCGGGACCGACCAAAGTCCGGTGATTCATCTTTACACAGACGATCAGGCCCGCCCGGAGGCAGCCCGGAGGCAGTAGGGGCGACGCATGCGTCGCCCCTGCACGTCAATTTGTAAAGCGGGATGGCCAGTCCCCTGATTCCGGCCGCGGCCGGTGTGTTTCATGCGCATGATCACATCGCTTGCCGGCTCTCGACGCCGCCCGCGGCGCGCAGCATCGCGGACAGATGGTACCCGGTATGAGAGCGCGCACACGCCGACACCGTCTCCGGCGTGCCCGTCACGACGACCCGCCCGCCCCGGTCGCCGCCCTCGGGCCCCAGATCTACAATCCAGTCGGCGGTCTTCACGACCTCGAGGTTGTGCTCGATGACGACGACGGTATTGCCGTGATCGCGTAACCGGTGGAGCACTCGCAGCAACTGCTCGATGTCGTGGAAGTGCAGCCCCGTCGTCGGTTCGTCGAGGATGTAGAGGGTGCGGCCGGTGTCGCGCTTGGACAGCTCGCGGGAGAGCTTCACCCGCTGCGCTTCTCCGCCCGAGAGCGTCGTCGCGCGCTGGCCGAGGCGCACGTACGACAGGCCGACGTCGACGAGGGTCTGAAGCTTGCGGGCGATCACCGGGACCGCGTCGAAGATCGCCCGTGCCTCCTCGACCGTCATTTCCAGCACCTCGTGAATCGTCCGGCCCTTGTACCGAATGTCGAGGG
>JAKZYK010000420.1:0-6717 GCA_047514485.1 Gammaproteobacteria bacterium | reverse complement strand
GAAGCACATGCGGTCGGTGACGATTCGGGCGTTGTTGACGATGTTGTAGTGGGTCAGCGTCGCGCCCTTGGGCGAGCCGGTGGTGCCGGAGGTGAACTGGATGTTGATCGGGTCGTCGGGTTCGAGGGTGCTCGACACCGCTTCGAGGCGCAGCGCCTGCGCCGGGCCCCCGAGCTGCTGCACGTCGTTGAACCGGAACATTCCCGGCCCGGGGTCCTCGCTCATCGCGACCACGATCTTCAGGTGCGGCAGCCTGGCCGCCGCGAGCCGCCCGGGCTCGCAGTGTTCGAGCTCCGGTGCCAGAGCGCGAATCATGTCGAGGAATCGGGAGGACTTGAATGCTTCGGCCGTGACCAGCGCCTTGCATCCGACCGCGTTCAGGGCGTACTCCAGCTCGCCCGGCCGGTAGGCCGGGTTGATGTTGACGAGCACCGCGCCGAACCGGGCGGTGGCGAACTGGGTCAGGATCCATTCGAGCCGGTTGGGCGACCAGATCCCGATGCGGTCGCCCTTCTCGAGCCCGAGCGCGAGCAATCCGCAGGCGACGGCATCGACCTCCCTGTCGAGGTCGTAATAGCTCAGGGTCTTGCGTTCTCGCGGCAGCACCACCGCATCGCGCGGGCCGTGCCGGGAGACGGTATCGCGCAGCGTCTCCGGAATCGTCGCGAATCGCAGCGGCGAGCTCCCATCGCCGGCGACGTAGGAGCGCCCGTCCCGCGGTGCGCTGAGATCCGGTTGCGACCCGGCGCCCGCCGGCTCCGCGAGCCGTCCGGCCTGACTCTCTGTGAGAATGGACATGCGTATCCTCCGCTGCGTGATGCGCCTGCCCGCGCCGAACTCTCGCCTCGAATCTCGCCGGAACACGATGCCCGGCACCCGTCTCCGGCTACAGGGTACGCCAGTCCGCGCTCTGCTCGAAGGCGTGCGCGGCCTGGTAGATGGTCATCTCCCCGTAACGCGGTCCCACCAGCATCATCCCGATGGGCAGGCCCTCGCCGAGGCCGCAAGGAATCGACATCGCCGGCAGGCCGGAGGCGCTGAACGCGGCGGTGTTGCCCACCATCTCGAACGCGCGCTGCACGTACAGCGCGGTGGAGCAGTCCGGCGGCGGGATGGGCTGCGCCTTCATCGGCAGCGTCGGCATGAGCAGCAGGTCCACCTCCCGCAGCGCGTCCAGGTACCTGCCGGTGACGCCGCGCATCAGGTTCTGCGCCTTGCCGTAGTAGCGGCCCCGGTAGCTCTCCTGGAAGTACTCGCCGAGGAACATGCAGACCTTGAGCGAGTGCGACAGCTCGTCGGCCCGGTGCCGCCAGGTGGCGACGCGGTCGATCATCGACGGCAGGAACAGGCCCCGATGGTTCGTGCCGAATCCGTTCCCGTGCATCATCAGGTCCTGAAGTCCCTCCACCGCGATGGCGGTCCACAGATCGGCCGCGAAGAAGTGCTCCTCGATGGAGATGTCCTCGACGCGGGCGCCCAGCGAACGGAAACGCTCCGCCGCATCCAGCACCTTGCGGTCCACGTCGGGCTCGCTCTCCGGGCGGCGGAAGCCCTCCTTCAGGACTCCGATTCGCATCCCCGCGCATCCCCGGCCCAGGGCCTCGGTGTACCGGTGGACCTCGGGAGCGTACTGGCGCGGGTCCAGGCCGTCCTCTCCGGCCAGCACCTCAAGAAAGAGGGCGTTGTCCGCCACGTTGCCGGTGATCGGACCCACGTGATCGATGGTCTGCTCGATCGGCATGATTCCGGTGTAGGGCACGAGGCCGTGGGTCGGCTTCATCCCGTAGACGCCGCAGTTCGACGAGGGGATGCGTATCGAGCCGCCCTGATCGCCCCCGATCGCCATGTCCACCTCGCCCGCCGCCACCAGGGCCGCCGATCCGCTGGACGAGCCGCCCGCCATGTATCCCCGCTTCCAGGGGTTGTGCACCGGGCCGGCGGCGTTGGTGTGCGACCCGCCGGACAGGCAGAAATTCTCGCAATGGGCCTTGCCGGCGATGGTTCCGCCGGCCTCCAGGATGCGGGTGACGATGGTCGCGTCGATCTCCGGCGTATAGCCTTCCATGATCGACGAGCCGTTCATCATCGGCACCCCGGCGAGGCAGACCGTGTCCTTGAGCGCGATCCGCTTGCCGCGCAGCGGCCCGTCCGGTGCACCCCGGACCTCCGTCTTGTAGTACCAGGCGTTGAGGGGGTTCTCGGCCGGCGCCGGCCGGTAGCCCGGCGCTCTGGGGTAGTGCACTTCGGGCAGGTGGTCGGGGGCGGCGTCGATCCGGTCGTAGGCCTGGATGTAGGGCTCCATGATCTCGCGGAACTCGTCCAGCTCGGCATCGGACAGGTGCATCCCGAAGCGCTGGGCCATGGTCCGCATTTGCGAGAGGACGGGGCGTTTGACGGACATGGCGCTTACCTGGCGTGGGGGCGGTGACGCTCCGGCCGCAGGCATCGCGCGGGACAACGGTTGCGCACGATTGGCTGGAACAGACCGTGCCGGTGGATCATCGGCACTTCGAGACGTGAGCCGTGGCCGGCCACCGGGCTTCTCGGCCAGCGGCCGCGATGGCGGCCCAGGATCGAACGGTGGGGGCCGTTCCGGCGAAACTCCGGCACTCCGAAGCGGTGACGGAGACGAGAGAGCCTGATCGGATGCGTGCGTCCCTGTCGATGCAACGCCGGAGCTTCGGCGCCGGAACGGCGCCGGTGAGGGAGGGCCGGCTTCCTGCAGCACCGGCTGACGAGCCGGCGGGTGCGACGCCGCAGAGGCGGGCGCTCCGGGGTCTGCGGCGCGGTCTGCGGCGCGGTCCGCGCGCCGGGAGTGCGCGGCACCGAATCCGAGATGCCGATCGAGCTTCGCCCGGTCGGACAGCTCTCCCCGCGCGAGTTCGCCCGTAATGCGGCCCCGCTCCAGTACCAGCACGCGATCCGCGAGCGCGGCGATGAAGTCGAGGTTCTGCTCCACCAGCAGGATCGACAACCCTCGGGATTCCCTGAGCCGGGCGAGGATCTGCGCGATGTCTTCGATGATCGAGGGCTGGATACCCTCGGTGGGCTCGTCGAGCAGGAGAAGCACGGGGTCCCCCATCAGGCATCGCGCCAGGGCCAGAAGCTGCTGCTCGCCGCCCGAGAGCATCTCGCCCGTTCGGTCGAGGAGCGGCTCGAGCCTGGGGAAGTCGATCAGCAGCGCCGCGAGTGCGGCCCCCTCGTCGCTGTCGCCGTGGTCCCGCCGCGCGAAGTGGAGGTTCTCCCGCACCGACAGCCGCGGAAAGATCCCCCGGCCCTGAGGCACGTATCCGATGCCGAGCCGCGCGCGTTCGTTCGGCGGCAGGTGGGTGATGTCGGTCCCGTATTGGCGCACGGTTCCGGCGTGGGCGGGCAGGAAGCCCATCAGGGTCTTGAGGAGCGTGGACTTCCCCATGCCGTTGTGGCCGAGGATGCCCACAACCTCGCCCTCGCCGACATCGAGGTCGATGCCGTGCAGAATCGGGACACGGCCGTACCCGCCGGAGAGCCCCCTCGCCTCCAGGGCGATGACCCGTTCCTCAGCCATCGCCCGCCCGTCTGCCCAGATAGACGTCGCGCACCGTCGGATCCGTCATCACCCGGTCGACATGGTCTTCCATCAGCACCGCTCCCCGGTGAAAGACCGTGACTCGCGACGCAATCGAGCGGATGAACTGCATGTCGTGCTCGACGATGACGACGGCAGCGGTGCGGTTCATCTCGTGAATAACTTCGATCATGCGCTCCACGTCGCCGGCCGACATCCCGGCCGCGGGCTCGTCCAGCAGCACGAGCCACGGGTCCCCTGCGGCCACGATGCCCAGTTCCACCTGCTGGCGCTCGCCGTGGGCGAGGCGGGCCAGCGTCGAGTGGGCGATCCGGCCGAGTGCGAGCCGGTCGATGACCTCCCGTGTCCTGTGCTCGGCCTGCGCCGCGGACAGATGGCTCCGCGCCGAGAGCCAGACGTTCTCGCGGGCGGTGAGGCCGTCCATGACGCTCGGCACCCGCGTCTTGACGCCGACCCCGAGGGCGGCGACCGCGTGCACGGGCCAACTGGTCGTCTCCTCGCCGCGCATGAACACCTGCCCTTCCGTCGGTCGCAGAAGGCCCGTGACGCAACGGAAGAACGTGCTCTTCCCTGCCCCGTTGGGGCCGATCAGGCAGCGCAGCTCCCTCTCCTTCAGGGTGAAATCCACGTGGTCCACCGCGACCACTCCGCCGAAGCGCACGGTCAGCCCGACCGTTTCCAGAACGGTCTCAGCCATGAGTGCGCAATGACCGGGTCATCGAGGCGAAACGCAGCAACGTTCCAATGGACTCAGCCATGAGCGCGCAGTGGCCGGCGCCGCGGCGGGCGGCGGCGGGCCCGGCGGCCGATGCCCGCCTTCCAGAGATCGACGATTGCGGGGACGATGCCCCGGGGGAGGAACAGCACGAACAGGACCAGGATGAGTCCGGTGATCAGGGTGTTGTCGATTACGCTCTGCTGGCCGAGCAGGAACTTCAGGTACCCCAGGCCGGCGGCGCCGAGGATCGGTCCCATCCGCGTCCCCCGCCCCCCGACGATGCACCAGATGATGATCTCCGCCGACTGGCCGAGACTGAACAGCCTCGGGGTGACGATCTCGCCCCAGTTGGCGAACAGCGCGCCGGCAAGCCCCGCAATCGCGGCGCCGATGGTGAACAGCACGGTCTTGCGCGCCTGCACGTCGTAGCCCATCAACGACATGCGCGTCTCGTTCTCGCGGATGCCGACCGCGATGCGCCCGAAGCTGGAGCGCAGCAGCCAGGTGACCAGCCCGTACACCACCACCAGCGCGACGAAGCAGACGTAGTACAGATCGTCGCCCCAGACGTAGGCGTCGGGATTGCCGGGGATGTTGAGGGTCTGGAATCCGGGGATGCCGTTGAACCCGCCGAGGCGCGCCTTGCCGATGACGTACTCCGGTCCGGCCGTCGAGTTCATGAACCGGTACAGGATCAGGGTGACGACGAGGGTGATGATCGCGAGGTACACGTCGCCGAGCCGGCCGTAGAACATCATCGCCCCGAGCACCGCCGCAAAAGCGCTCGGCACGAGCACCGCGGCGATCATCGGCAGGGTGCTCTCGCCGGCGTTGACGGCGCAGATCGCGTAGCTGTAGGCCCCGAGGCCGAAGAACGCGGCCTGACCGAAACAGAGGATGCCCCCAAAGCCCCAGACGAGGCCGAGGCTCAGGGCCAGCATCCCGTAGATCACGAGGACGGTCAGCGTGTAGGTGCCGCCGAGCAGGAGCGGCAGGGCGAGCATCGCGATCGCGGCGACTACGACGGTGAGCACGGTCTCCCTGAGCCACGGCGCGCGCATCACGTCTTCCCCCGGAAGAACCGGCCGGTGACGCCCTGCGGCAGGAGGCGCAGGAGAATGACCGCCGCGACGAGCAGCGCCACCTCGCCGATCACCGGCGAGATCGCGAACGCGAACACCTGGTTGACCAGTCCGAAAATCCCCGCGCTGCTCATGAGGCCGGCGATCAGGGACGGGCCGCCTGCGATCACGGTGATGAATGCCTTGGCGATGTAGGCCCCGCCAGAGGCCGGAACGAGGCCCACCAGCGGCGCAAGCACCGCGCCCGCGAGCCCGGACAGCGCGGAGCCCGCGAAGAATGTCGCCATGTAGACCCGGTCCGGGCTGTAGCCGAGGGCGGCGGCCATATCCGGGCGCTGCATCGTGCCACGGGCGATCAGGCCGAGGCGGGTGGCGGTCAGCACCGCGTACATCGCCGCGAGCAGCACTGCCGAGACGAGGATGATGAAGAAGTTGTAGCCGTTGATCTGGTAATCGCCGACCGCGAAGCCGGGGATCGGAGTCGATATCCCGGTAGTGGTGTTGCCGAAGATCATGGTGACGCCGCCGATGAAGAACAGGCTCAGGCCCCAGGTTGCGAGCATCGTGTCCACGAGGCGCCCGTAGAGACGGCGGATCACCAGGCGTTCGACCACCAGCCCGATCAGCCCGACGATCACCGGCGCCACGATCAGCATCGCGACGAAGACGTTGACCCCGAGGTTGACCGCGGTGATCGTGGCGTAGCCCCCCAGCATCATGAATTCGCCGTGGGCCAGGTTGATGACCTTCATCATGCCGAACACCACCGCGAGCCCGGCGCTGACGAGCACCAGGGACGCCACCGCGTAGACGATCTCGACGAGGATGACGGCGGTCAGGTCCATGGCTGTCTCGCGGGGGCCAGGGTGCTCGACGTACTGTCAAGTCCCTGCTTCGCTGGGTAGTCGCTCGGTTTCAATGTCTCGCTGTAGGTCGGGTTGGCCGCGGGCGTGACCCGACATCGCACCGCGGGCCTGTGTCGGATTACGCTTCGCTAGTCCGGCCTGCCCGTGGAGACTCCCCTCCCCAACAGACCACGGATTTCGAACTGAGCCGCTACCCTTCGTTGGGAGGCCGGGCATGCCGCTTGAATCTGGAGCCGGGGGCTGCGCGCTGCCGCCCCCGGCGCGGGCGGAAAGTGCTCAGACTTCGATCTCGTACTGCGTGTTGTCGTCCGGATTGGCCTCCAGGTCGCAGACCGCCTGCGTGTCGATAGGCGGGCGCTGCTCCAACGTCTGAACGACCGTCATGCCCTGGTTCTCGAGAACCATGAGATGGACGTCCAGGGTGGCGTGGTGGGTCTTCGGGTCGATGGTCACCTTGCCGCCGGGACCGTCGATGGCGAGGCC
>JAKZYK010000419.1:0-3666 GCA_047514485.1 Gammaproteobacteria bacterium | reverse complement strand
GGGCTCACCGTGGGTGACATCCAGCGCGCGACCGGCGTACCGGGTTCGACCCTGAGTCATCACCTGAGCCGTCTGCGCGGGGTCGGTCTCGTCTCCCGGACCCGATCCGGCAGCGTCCTGCGGTGCAGGGCGGATCTGGAGCGCATCCGCGCCACCGCGGATTTTCTGATCGAGGAATGCTGCGCGGACATGAAGAAGCCACACGCGCACGGTGCGGCATGATTCTCGCCTGGTCCATGGTTCGATCGCTGACGGTGCCGAGAGCCGCCGCGCGGTCCGGGGACCCGCGCCGTCCCGGGCGCCTTCGCGCCGCTGCGCGGCCGTTCGCCGGCGGTATGGCGCACCGCCGCGTCGGGCGCCGATCACTGGCGGGAGCCGCAGGGTCCCACACCGGCCGGGGAGCCAGGTCAGCCGAAATCGTGAAACAACAACAGATGTCGAGATGAACACCATCGTCCTGCCCCGCGCCGCCGGTCGCCTTCGCGCCGCCGGCACTCTCATCCGCTCTCTGACCGGCGCTGTGATCCGCGACCGGGTCGTGCTGATCTTCGTGCTCGGCCTGCTCGCGCTCGGCGTGCTGGACGCTGCGCAACTGCCGGTGAGCATGCGCTTCGTCGCCGGAGCCTTGATTGGCATCGCGCCGTTCCTGGTGCTCGCGATGGCCATCGCCGCGTTCGCCTCCGCGAGCGGCTCGGACCGCCTGATCGCCCGTGCCTTTTCCGGCAACCCCGGCCGTACCATCGTGCTCGCCTCCATCGTGGGCGCCCTGTCGCCGTTCTGCTCCTGCGGGGTGATTCCCCTTATCGCCGCGATGCTGCGGGCCGGGGTGCCCTTGGCGCCGGTCATGGCGTTCTGGCTCGCTTCCCCGATCATGGATCCGGAGATGTTCGTGCTGACCGCGGCGGGCGTGGGAATCGGCTTCGCGAGCGCCAAGACGGTGGCGGCGGTCGGAATGGGCCTGCTCGGAGGCATCGCGGTACGCGCTCTCGAGCACGCCGGCGGGCTGCGGAACCCGCTCGCCGGCGCGGCGGTCGGCGGTTGCGGAGCGGGTTTCGATTCCCAGGCCCCGGTATCCGTCCAGTGGCGGTTCTGGGAGGAGCCGGACCGGCGGGACCGGTTCCGCCGTGAATCGCTTCACACCGGCGCCTTTCTCCTCAAGTGGCTGACCGTCGCGTTCCTGGCCGAGAGCCTGATGATGGCCTACGTGCCGGCGGAGTCGGTGGCCGCGGTTCTGGGCGGAGGCAGTGCCTTCGCCATTCCCCTCGCGGCGGTGGTCGGAGTGCCGGCCTATCTGAACGGATACGCAGCCATTCCGCTCATCTCCGGCCTGCTGGAGATGGGGATGTCGAGCGGCGCCGCACTTGCCTTCGCTACCGCCGGAGCGGTCTCGTGCATCCCGGCCGCCATCGCGGTTTGGGCCCTGGTCCGGCGCAGCGTGTTCGTCCTCTATCTCGCCCTGGGCCTCGGTGGCGCGATGCTCTCCGGCGTCCTCTACCAGATGAGCGGCGTGCCGATCTGAGGATGCTTTGAAAGTCCGTTCGGGATGGCGGGGGACAGGAACGAACGTGGGCAGGAGCAGCGTACTCACTCTCTGCCTCGTGCCGGGCCTCGGCGGCGCGATGCTCGCCGGTGTCCTCAATCACACGAGCGGTTCGCCGGACCGAGGATGTTTTGAAGCTCGTTCCGGCTGACGGGAGACAGGGAATGACCGACCAGCAAGGGCCGCTCCACGGCATCCGCATCCTCGATCTGAGCCGTGTGCTCGCAGGACCGTTCTGCACCCAGGTGCTGGCCGACCTCGGCGCGGAGGTGATCAAGGTGGAGCGCCCGCGGGTGGGCGACGAGACGCGCACCTGGGGCCCGCCCTACGTCAAGGACGATAAGGGAGCGGATACCACCGAGAGTGCGTACTACCTCTGCGCCAACCGCAACAAGCGCTCCATCACCGTGGACTTCTCGCAGCCGCGGGGCGTGGCGCTCGTGAAGCAGCTTCTCGAGCGCTGCGACGTGCTTGTGGAGAACTTCAAGGTCGGGGGTCTCGCGAAGTTCGGCCTCGGCTACGAGCAGCTTCGCGAGGAATTTCCGGGGCTCGTGTACTGCTCCATCACCGGGTTCGGTCAGACCGGACCGTACGCTCACCGGCCCGGCTACGACATGATGGCCCAGGGCATGGGCGGCCTCATCAGCATCACCGGCGAGCCCGACCGTCCCCCGAGCAAGGTCCCGGTGGCGATCAATGACATCATGACCGGCATGTACACGGCGGTGGCGCTGCTCTCGGCGGTGCGCCACCGCGACCTCACCGGGGAGGGCCAGCATGTGGACGTCGGGCTGCTGGACGTCCAGGTGTCGTGGCTTGCCAACGTCGCCTCCAACTACCTCGTCGGCGGCAAGCTCCCGCACCGCCTGGGTACTGCCCACCCCAACACGGTGCCCTATCAGGTGTTCCCGACGCGCGACGGCTTCATCATCATCGCGGCCAACAACGACCGTCAATTCGAGCGCTTCTGCGAGGTGGCACGGACCCCGGAGCTGCTGGTCGACGCGGACTTCGCAAGCAACGCGCTGCGCGTACGAAACCGGGATCGGTTGATCCCGCAGATCGAAGCGGTGACCCGCACCCGCGGCACCGCGGCCTGGATGGAAGCCCTGGAGGCGGCGGGCGTCCCCTGTGCTCCGGTGAACACGATCGATCAGGTATTCGCCGATCCCCAGGTGGAGGCCCGCGGCATGCAGATCCGGATGCCGCACCCCCTCGCGGGCGAGGAGGTCCGGCTGGTCGGCTCGCCCATCGGGCTCTCCCGGACCCCGGTGAGCTACCGGCGCGCGCCGCCGACGCTGGGGCAGCACACCGACGAGGTCCTGGCGGAGATGCTGAGTTTGAGTGAGAGCGAGCGCGCCGCACTGCGCGACCAGGGTGTCATCTGACGGATGTCAGAGGCCGCAGGCGACCCATCCGCACAGACTGAGGACAGACAGTCAGCCACCATGTAGGTCGGGTTAGCCGAAGGCGTAACCCGACATCGGACCGAGGCGCTCAAGTCCGATTACGCTGCGCCTATCCGACCTACCCGGAATTCCTGCATCACAGACTGAGGACAGACAGCGATGACCGCGACGGTGCGATTCGTAGGCTCCGGCGATTCCTTCGGCAGCGGCGGGCGCTTCCAGACCTGCATCATGGTCGATGCCGGCGAGACGCGGTTCACGATGGACTTCGGGACCTCGTCGTTGATCGCCCTGCGGCAGCAGGACATCGACCCCAACACCATCGACGCGATTCTCCTGACCCACCTGCACGGGGATCACTGCGGCGGGGTGCCGTTCCTGCTGGTGGACGCGATGCTGAGCTCGAAACGCGAGCGGCCCCTCATCGTCGCCGGCCCCCGGGATCTGCGCTACCGCATGTTCATGATCTCGGAGGCGCTGTTTCCGGGCATGCACGTGATGAAGCCCAAGTTCGAGCTGAGCTGGATCGAGCTGGAGCCCGGCGTGCCGGCCCCGGTCGGAGACATCCTGGTCACCGCTCGATCGGTGAAACACACGTGGCAGACCAACCCGACTGCGCTGCGCGCCGAGATCGGTGGCAAGGTGATCTGCTACACCGGAGATGGAGAGTTCGGCGAGGAGATGGCACTGGCTGCCAAGGGCGCCGATCTGCTGGTG
>JAKZYK010000418.1:0-3870 GCA_047514485.1 Gammaproteobacteria bacterium | reverse complement strand
CTCATGCTCCGCCCTGTCGGCAGCTGGGACGTCCGCGGCGGGCATGATCCAGCGACTTGGTGGGCGCGGTGCGACCTGTTCGGGCCGTCCGGCAACGTCACGCGCTTCGTGCCGCATGAGGCCGTGATCCATTGCAAATACGCGGTGGACCCGTCGCGCCCTTGGCTTGGCGTGGGACCGCTGCAATGGGCCGAGTCGACGGCGGCGCTTGCCGGGCGCATGGAGGCTGGGCTGGCCGATGAGGCGGGCGCCCCGGCCGCGCAGCTCGTGCCGATTCCGAGCGATGGCGGCGACGGCGGCGACGATGACCCGCTCGCTGAATTGAAGGCGGACCTTGCGGCGGCGAAGGGCCGGACCATCCTCGCCGAGACCACGGCGGTCGGCGGCGGCGAAGGCCGGGGCGCGGCACCGCTGCGCGATTGGGTACCGCAACGCTTCGGCGCGAGTCCGCCGGCGAGCCTGCCGAGCTTGCGAACCGAGGCCGGTCTGAGCGTGCTTTCGGCGTGCGGCGTGCCGGTAAGCCTCGTCACCGATGCGGACGGGACATCGCAGCGTGAGGCCTGGCGCCGCTTCGTGATGGGCAGCGTCGAGCCGCTACTCGCGATCCTCGCGGTCGAGGTCGAGGCGAAGCTGGAAATCCGGGTGAGCTTCGAACTCTCGAAGCTCTGGGCGCATGACCTAGCCGGCCGCGCGTCGAGTTTCAAGGCGATGGTGACGGCGGGCATGGACGTGGCGAAGGTCGCGGCGCTCGCGGGATTGATGAGCGAGGCGGAATGATGGCCGGCGGGCGCGCGTGGACCGATGAAGAAGATCGGCGCGTGCTCGCGTGCGAGCGGACCTTTGAAGCCTACGCGCGGCTCGGGCGGAAGATCGGCCGATCGGCAATGGCCGTCTCGACCCGGCGCTACGATCTCTCGACCCCGAGCCGGCATCATCGGTTCTGGTCTCCGGATGAGGATGCGATTCTGCGCGAGCACCATCGCGCCATCGTCGAGGTCGAGACGCGGCTCGGGCGGCCGTATGGAATGATTCTCGCCCGTGCGCGCAAGCTGGCGAAGCGGGAGCGCGGGTGAGACTTCACCTGCACCCGAAGCGGCGCAAGCCCGGCCGGCCGCCTCCGAATTTGAGCGGGGCGATCTCCGCCGGGACGGTGGAGATCCTCCACAACGATCGGCCGAAGGGCATCGATCGGATATGGCGGCGCACGCGGGCCGGCGGATGGAAGCTCGCGCGCACGGTCAAGGAACTGGTGCCGGTCCAGGCGCTCCGCGATGTCGAGCGCGGCGCCGACGAGTTGTTGGAGTTCATCCCGGAAGCGGGCCGCGGTGCGCCCCTGGTGCTCGCCAGTCCCGAGCTACTCGACGCATGGAACGCACGCACCGCGCCGCCGCGGTGAGCTTCACTTTGAGCGATCGATCGACCGCTTCAAGGAGCAAGGGCCAAACTCGCAATCGATGTAGATGTCCATCTTCCGATCCCGGATTAGGAAGTAGTTATCTGGGTTGCCGCGCCGGTCCCGAAGCGCGAGCGAAAGGCCATCGGCGGGCATGTTCGGATGCCGGAGTTTGTCCATTTCGTCACCGTCCATGTAGTACCGGCCGCCACGCTCCACGATGACCGTCGGCGCTTGCCAAAGCGGATCGTAGCCTTCGAAGATGACCGCGCCATCGTCGGCGACGACAGCACCGGACAAGGCGAGGGCGAGGGTAAGGGTGCGAATCGAGTTCAACGCGAGTCTCGGGTGTGACCACGAGCGAGCGAACGGTATCACGCGGAAGTCCGGGAAAGTCCGCCCTAGTGCGCTGATGTATGTGGTAACACCAAGGGTATCACTGCTCGACGCTTTCAAGAATATATAAATAATTTAGAGATTTATGGAGGTATTGTGGCGGAGAGGGAGGGATTCGAACCCTCGGTACGCTATTAACGTACACACACTTTCCAGGCGTGCTCCTTAAGCCGCTCGGACACCTCTCCGGAGGGCGCAAAGGTTAGGCGAGACGCTACAGGTGTGCAATCGCTCCGGCGAGAGGACGCTGCTGTGAGCGATCTTCTCCAGAGCTGCAACGAATTCCGGGTCATCGTATCGAGCGAGACCGAGCAGACTCGCATAGCCGGGCACGTCCGCCCCTGTCGCCATCGCGGCGGCGGGGTGCCCCGCCGCGCATGCCCCCGTCGTGCCGAAACCAGACAGGGCCCCCACGACGAAGCTGCCGCCCGGTCCCGCCGGGCCGACGAGCGGCCAGTTCTCCTTGGTCATCGTGTAGTAGCCGCCGTAGTGGCTCATCGTGCGCGGCAACCGCTCGTAGTAGACATTCAGACCGGGATTGAGCCGAGCCGAACCGTGTAGCACCACCTCGGGACACCGGTCGTCCGGTTTCGGCCCCAAGCGTGGCTCGGGCGATTCCGCCGCATATGCTCACCCCCGCTTGACCCAGCTCCCGCGTTCGACGCCTTCCGCCTTGCAGTGGATTCCCCTCGACGTCGGGCCGGCCAGCCAGGCAACTACGCCATCCTCCGGAATCAGCGCGCGATCGTCCTCGCCCCAGTCGATCTCCTGCCCATCGAGCTCAATCGAAGAGGGCATACTGCGCAGAATTACTCGCTCCCGATTCTCGAAGGCGATCCATGGGACGGGAGCATGTTCCGACTATCCGGTATTGCGGCTTTTGCGGCCGATTCCGGCAGCGTCGGGGAGAATTGCGATCGGTCGGGGTCATCGGAACGGCGGCGTCGCGTCACGCGACCTCGCGTGGTTCGATGGATGCGAGCGCGTCTGCGGTCGTGCGCTCGGCGATGGCGAGTTCGTA
Organism: Gammaproteobacteria bacterium; assembly: GCA_047514485.1. GTDB lineage: Bacteria > Pseudomonadota > Gammaproteobacteria > HK1 > HK1 > HK1. The sequence continues at coordinate 1,060 of JAKZYK010000418.1, read as the reverse complement.
GTGGTCCTGGAGGTTCATCCAGCTCTGCGGGTCGGTGCCGAAGTAGCGAGCAAGTCGCAGCGCGGTCTCGGCGGTGATGCCGCGCCGGCCGCGGACTATCTCGTTTATGCGCGCCGGCGTTACGCCGATGGCCCTGGCGAGGGCGGTGTCGGACAGGTCGAAAGGCGCCATGAAGTCGTGCTTGAGGACTTCGCCGGGGTGGACGGGATCGAGTCTGGTCATGGCAGATTTCCTAATGATAATCAACGATCTCCGCATCGTAGGCGTTGCCGCGTTCGTAGCGAAAGCAAAGCCGCCACTGGTCGTTGATACGAATGCTGTGAAAAAATTGCAACGCTGTCTCGATTCGGAAATCGATGCGTCATGTCGATATTTCCGCACAATCGGGACAGAACCGCTCGGTCGCGTGTAGAGCCACGTGTTCCTGAAGCCGTTCGAACACCTCTCCCGGTGGCGCAACGATCAGGTGAGCCGCCAACCGGTGTGCAATCGCTCCGGTTAGAGGACGCTGCTGCGAGCAATCTTCTCCAGACCCGCAATGAATTCCGGGTCATCGTAGCGAGCGAGACCGAGCAGACTCGCGTAGTCGGACACCTCCGCCCCCGTCGCCAGCGCGGCGGCCAGATACCCCGCCCCGCATGCCCCCATCGTGCCGAAGCCCGACAGAGCGCCCACGACGAAGCTGCCGTCCGGCCCCGCCGGGCCGATGAGCGGCCAGTTCTCCTTCGTCATCGTGTAATAGCCGCCGTAGTGGCTCATCGAGCGCGGCAGCCGTTCGTAGTAGACCTTCAGGCCGCGATTGAGCCGTGCCGCACCGTGAAGTACCACTTCGGGAAACCGGTCGTCCAGCTCCGGCTCCCAAAGCGGCTTGGTGGGGTCCGTGGTATACGCCCACCCCAGCTTGACCCAACTCCCGCGTTCGGCGCCTTCCGCCTTGCAATGAATTCCCCCCGGCATCGGGCCGGCCAGCCAGGCGGCCGCGTCGTCCTCCAGCATGAGGGCACGGTCGTCGTCTCCCCAATCGATCTCCTGCCCGTCGAGATCGATCGAAAAGGGCATG
>JAKZYK010000417.1:0-9672 GCA_047514485.1 Gammaproteobacteria bacterium | reverse complement strand
ACAAGTTACCGATTTCTTCCTGAGCATCCGGATATCCAGGGACATTTCACGCTGCGGCGCCAGACGGCAATCGAAGCCTGAATGACGAATTCCGAGCGAAATGACGCTGATCCGGTGGGTCCGATGACCCGGACAGGGGCGACGCATGCGTCGCCCCTACGGTCTCCGGCCATGCAAAGCTCAGGAGAAACAACGAGGCATCCGGAGACGGAATGGCGCGGGTGTGCCAGCGAGCCGCGGGTGCTCGGCGGAGTCGTGTACACTCACCTCACCCCTCTACTTCACAGGAATCGAGGTGGGCAGCGATGACGGCGCCCGCTGAATGAGTGGCGCCGAACACCATCAATGCATCGAGTAGGACATCCCTGTGTCCGGCCCGCGTAGCGGGTGGCAGGGGTCCCGCGGTTTCGGAATCAGAGCATGCGGGTCTATCTGGGGCTGGGTTCGAACCTGGGGGATCGGCGGGACCACCTGTCGCGGGCCATCGATGCGCTGGAGGCGCATGGACTGACCATCGTGCGGGTTTCGCCGGTGGTGGAGTCGCCCGCCCTGCTCCCCGACTCCGCGCCCTCGGACTGGAACCTGCCCTACCTCAACCTCGCGCTCGAATGCGCCGCACGATGTTCCGCCGAGCAGCTCCGAGTCCGGATCGACGAGATCCAGCGGGCGTTCGGACGGCACGGGAAATCGCACTGGTCGCCCCGCCCCATCGACATCGACATCCTGCTGTGGGGCCGCGACTGCATCGAGACCGAACGGCTGACCATTCCCCATGCCGACCTGACCTGCCGCAGCTTCGTGCTGGCGCCTCTGGTGGCGCTGGAGCCCCGGCTCACGATTCCGGGCCGGTGCGATCGGACGGTGCTCGACTACTCGATGGCGCTCGATCGCCACATCCCGCTGTGGATGGGCATCGTCAACGTCACCCCGGACTCGTTCTCCGACGGCGGCCGGTTCCTCGACTGGTCCTGGATCGAGCCCCATGTCGCGACCATGATGGAGGCCGGTGTCCACATCCTCGACGTGGGGGGGGAATCGACCCGGCCCGGTGCCGCTCCCGTGGACCCCGCCGCCGAGTGGTCCCGGGTCGGACCGGTGCTGGAGCGGCTGATCGAACAGATGGCGGGACGCAGGCTGCGGCCCCTGCTTAGCCTCGACACCCGCCACGCCGAGGTCGCAGAGCGAGGTCTGGCACTCGGGGTGGACATCATCAACGACGTCGGCGGCCTGACCTCTCCCGCCATGGTCGCGCTGGCGAGAGACAGCGCCGCGGACTGGGTCGCGATGCACCACGTCACGATGCCGGCCGACCCGCGGGCCACGCTGCCTACCGATCTCGACCCGTACGACGGCGTCGAGCACTGGCTGCTGTCACGGATGGAGGCGTGGGATGCGCAAGGTCTTGACCTCGGGCGCATCATCTTCGACCCCGGGATCGGCTTCGGCAAGAACCGGCTGCAGTCGCTGCGGCTGCTGAGGCGCGCGGGCGAGTTCCGCCGTCACGGGCTGCGGGTGCTGGTGGGCCACTCGCGCAAGTCCTTCATCAAGAGCTTCTCGACAGAGGACGAAACCGGCAATGATCTGGCTACTGATCTGATTACCCTGGGCGCCTCCCTCAATCTGTGCGCCCAGGGTGTGGACATCATCAGGGTCCACAACGTACCGCTACACACCACCGCCTACCGGGGGTGGTCGCATCTGGCCGGATGAGAATACGGGCATCCCGGCGCATGCTACGATGCGCGCCGGTCCTGACGTTGCCGCGGTCGAGATGAACAGCGCAGCGCGCCGTGGTCGACACGCGGCATTCAGATTCGGCCGGTTGGTGATGTGGCTCGTATCGGGCGCTCTGCTCATCGCCTTCGCGAGCTACGTGGCACTCCCCTTCGGCCTTGTGTTGTATATCCCGCAGCTCGCTGCGCAGTACGGCATACGCCTCGACGTGGAACGGGTACAAGTCGAGCCGTTCAATTCCAGGCTCAGGCTCTCCGGTGTTCGTATCGCGACTGCCGGAGACTCGTCGATGGAGTGGTCGAGCATCGAAACGCGGGTCGATCTTGCCGAGCTGCTCTCCGGCCGGCTCGTGCTCGACGGCTTCCGTTTGAGCGAGGCGAAGCTGCATGCGGGCGGCCCGCGGGCAGGGATGACCGGCACAGTGCCGGCGGCGACACCTGCCGCACTACCGGAGGAAGTGAGCATCGGCGAGCTCGTCATCGATGGAGTCGAGCTCGCGACGATCTCCGAAACGCTCGGACGTCCGGTCACGCTCGACTGGCTGCGAATCTCGTCGCTCGACGACGTGTTTCGGCCCGACGGCACCGAAGTCCAGGCCGACGTCTCCATCGGCAAGGGGCGTTCCAGGCTCCAGGGACGGCTCAACCTCGATGCAACGGGTTGGATTCTCGATGCCGAGATCGGAGCGAACGACATCCAGCTCGATGGATTCCCGGCGCTGCTCGGGGTCGATGGATCGTGGCGCGGACGGTTCGGTGGCTCCGGGCCGGTGCGGCTCATTCACTCGCCGGTCAACGGCGCGTTCAGTGCAACCACCAGTGGCCGGTGGGCCGTCGATGGACTGGAGATCAGGCTTGCGGATGCCGCGATCTCCGGAGCACGGGCCGATTGGGATGGAACCGCGTTCATGGTGTTCAGGGAGGATGTCGTGGATGCGCTCAGCGTTGACGCTGAGGTTCGTTTGCGTGAACTCGATGTCGACGTGGTGGATGTGCTTCAAGTCGAGGCGGCGGAGCTCGTCCTGCGCATCGATGCTTCGCGAGCGCCTGCGACCCGCCTGTCGGTCGCCGGCAACAGCCCCGCGGTTCGTTTCAGCGGCAAGGGAGGCGCATTCGAAGCAATCGATGCGGAGGCCACGAATCTCGTCTCGCAGGTCGCGTTCACGTTTGGCGATGACCTCGGTTTCGAGGTCGATCGGCTGACATCCAGTGCTCTCAACGCGAAGCTGCCGGCTGGCCGATCGATTGACGTGGAGCAGATTGATATCGAGCGTGTCGCCGTCGAATCGAATACGAATGCCCTCTCCGTGGCGGCAGCGACGGCGGAACGGATCGATTGGCGAGGCTTCACCGCACCGCAGAGCACCGGGACGGCCACTCGCGTCGCGGTGCAATGGCTCGAGCGGCACGAAGACGGTGGGCTTCGGCTCGCACGCGCCTCGGTGGAGGCACTCGAGGACAGGAACGGCGATTCCCACCTGCGGTTGCACGACGTCGTGCTCGACTCGACAACGCTATCGCCGGCAGGGGCGGTCGCTGCCGGCGGGGTGCGGGTCTCGGATGCATGGTTCGCGAGTGACGCGAGCACGCTGGTCTTCGAACGTCTCTCGTTGAGCGGGGTCGAGCAGGATGAAGGCGGCGCGGTACGCATCGCATCGGGGCGCGCTCACGTCGTCGACCACACCCTCGCGGGCGGGCGCGCGATGGCGGGCTCGGGATTCGAGCTTGCCGGCGCCACGGTATCCGGTCGAGCGTGGGAGGCGAAGCACATTCAGCTCGGTGAGCTGGATGTCGATACGGGCGATGCGAGCTACGCGCTACGGGGGCTCGCGCTCGTCGATGCCGGAGGTGAAGGAGAGCATGGAAGCGCCCGCCTCGCACAGCTCGGCGCGTTTGAGCACGGATTTGGCGGAAACCGAATCGTCCTCGAAGATTTGTCCGCGGCTTTACCGACATGGCGCAAAGGGGCGGGGGTGTCACAAGCGATCGAAGCCGCCTCGCTGACCCTCGACACCGTGGGTCGGCATCGCTGGCAGTCGAGCGGCTGGCGCCTGACCGAAGTCGAGATGACGGCATCGGGCAGCGCGAGCGCAGCAACGGCGTCGCTGGAAAATCTCACCCTCAACGCGGCCGACGACTCGGCGGCCGGGGCCCGACGCATCGAGTTCGGCGCATTGACGTTCGACGGCGAATCCACGGTACAGGCGGCGAGCGCTTCCGCGGAGCGAACCCATTACCGTGCGATTGACGGTTACGGCGTCGAGGTCACGGGCCTGCGCGCGGACGCTCTCCAGTGGAACGGTGAGACGCTGGCCGCGGAGCGGGGTGCGGCGCCGTTGATAAGCGTCGCGGTGACTCCAGTCGGTGCGTCGTTCGATACGGTCGAGTTCACGTCCGCTCGCTTCGGAGCCGGCGGTGTTCGGCGGATCGGCACCCTGATCGCTGCATCCGGTCGAGGCCAGGCGGAGCCGGTGCTTGAATGGTCCTCGGGAGCAGTGAAGCTGGAAGGCTACGATGCAAACGCGACCGGCGAGACGATGCTTGCCCTCGTCGAGGCGCACGATGTCGAGGTCAGTAGCGAGGCGAATGGAGCGCGGCTTCGAGCCGACCGCTTGTCGGTCCGGGGGACCCGCATCGATCCATCAGGCGCAACGGTGCTCGCGAACGCAGGGGTGGACGGCGTCGCGCTGTACGATGCAGGCGGCCAGGCAAGTACGTCGGCACGCGCGGTACAGGCGGGACCGCTGACGATCCGCGAGTCGGCGGTGGCGATTGGATCGCTGGATCTCTCCGGGCTCGAAAGCACGATCGGGGTGACCGAGAGTGGTGGCTGGGAGCTCCCGGCGCTGCCGATCGGTCCCGGTGACGCCCAATCCTCGTTCAGAGTACGGATCGATGAGGCAAGCACCGCGGACTCCGGATCGGTCATGCGCATCGTCGACCGGACGACGGAGCCGGACTTCACGGCCAGGATCGACATCGCGAGCGCGGTGCTGCGCGGGTTCGACTCCAGGGCAATCGGGGTGCCGGCCCCCTTCTCGGTCGCGGCGACCTCGGATTTCTTCACGACCTTGCAGGCCGGCGGAACGGTGACCCCACTGTTGACCGGCACCGATCTCGACCTGAACGCGACGATCCACGGACTCTCTCTCGCCGAGCTCTCGCCGTACTCGCGGCTGCACCTCGGCCAGTATGTCGAGGGCGGACACGCGGGTGTGGCCCTCGATCTCACAGTACGGACATCCGACCTGGAAGGCGTCGCGGACTTCACCTTGAGCGAAGTCGTGCTCGGGGAATCGGTGTCGCCGGCGGGCTCGTCCGCGCTCGGCTCGGCGGATTCGCCCGCGCTCGGCCCAGCGGATTCGCCTGCGGTCAGTTCGGCGAGTTCGCCCTCGCTCGGCTCGGGGGATTCACCCGCGCTCGGCGCGGCCTTGGCGTTGCTGGAAGACAGCCAGGGTACGATCAAGCTGAAGGTCCCGCTGCGCGGCAAGGTCGACGATCCCGGCTTCGACTTCGACGGCCTCGTGATCCGGGCGCTCGCAAACACTGCCTTGGAGACCGCCGAGGCGTTGCCCAAGGCCGAGTAATGGACGTCACCGACATCCTCGATCCCCTGAACGACGCGCAGCGCGAGGCGGTCACCGCCCCCGCCGGACACCTGCTCGTGCTCGCCGGCGCCGGCAGCGGAAAGACGCGGGTGCTCGTGCACCGTATCGCATGGCTGCTCGCGACCCGCGAGGCGACGCCGTTCGGCATTCTCGCGGTGACCTTCACCAACAAGGCCGCTTCGGAAATGCGGACCCGGATCGAGTCCATGCTCGGGCGGCCGGTGGGCGGCATGTGGGTGGGTACGTTTCACGGCCTCGCGCATCGGCTGCTGCGCGCCCATTGGCGCGATGTCGGTCTGCCGGAGAGCTTTCAGATCCTCGACAGCGACGACCAGCTACGCTGCATCCGCCGTGTGCTGCGCGATCTCGACATCGACGAGCAGCGCTGGCCGGCGAAGCAGGCGCAGGGGTTCATCAACGCGCGCAAGGACGAGGGGCTCCGTGCCGAGCACCTCGAGGATCGCGACGACATCTGGATGGCGCGCATGCTGCGCATCTACGCGGTGTACCAGGAGACATGCGAGCGCAGCGGCGTCGTCGACTTCGCCGAGCTGCTGCTCCGGTGCCACGAGCTGTTTCGCGACCGCGACGACGTGCTCGCGCACTATCGCGAGCGCTTCCGCCATATCCTCGTCGACGAGTTCCAGGACACCAATACCATCCAGTACGCGTGGCTGAGACTGCTCGCGGGAAGCGAAGGGCACTTGTTCTGCGTCGGTGACGACGATCAGTCGGTATACGGCTGGCGGGGCGCTCGCATCGAGAACATCCTGCAGTTCCCCAAGGATTTCGCACACGTCGCGACGGTGCGTCTGGAGCGGAACTACCGGTCGAGCGGCAACATTCTCGCCGCCGCGAACGCCCTCATCGCCAACAACCAGGGGCGCATGGGAAAGAACCTCTGGACCGAGGACGGCGACGGGGAGCCGATCGCGATCTACGCGGGGTTCAACGACATCGACGAGGCGCGATTCATCGCGTCGCGTATCCGGCAATTGGTCGAATCCGGAGGCCGTCGCGACGAAGTCGCGCTTCTGTATCGGGTCAGCGCCCAGTCGCGGGTGCTCGAAGAGGCGCTGATCGCACAACGTGTCGCATACCGGGTATACGGCGGCCTTCGCTTCTACGAACGCGCCGAGATCAAGAACGCCCTCGCCTACTGCCGCCTCGTCGCGAATCGCGACGACGATGCCGCATTCGAAAGAATCGTCAATCTGCCGCCCCGCGGGATCGGTGCGCGCACGGTGGACACGCTGCGCACCGAAGCGAAGAGACGGGGCGAGTCGCTCTGGGCGGCGGCGCTCAAGGTGATCGCCGAAGGCACGGCGGGCGCACGCGCAACCGGTGCGTTGCGGAGCTTCGTCGAGCTGGTCGACGAGCTCGCGAGCGGTTTCCACGACATTACGCTGCAGGAGCAGGTCGAAGCGGCCGTCGAGCGCAGCGGCCTTCACGAGTACTACCAGCGGGAGAAAGTCGATCGTGCCCAGACCCGGATCGAGAATCTCAAGGAACTGGTGATCGCGGCGGGGCAGTTCGTGTTCGACGGTGAAGATCAGGGTCCGCAGCACTCACTGACCGCGTTCCTCTCCCATGCAGCGCTCGAGGCCGGCGAGGCGCAGGCGGGGGAAGGCGAGGATATGGTCAGCCTGATGACCTTGCACTCGGCGAAGGGGCTCGAATTCCCAGTGGTCTTTCTCTGTGGGATGGAAGAAGGGCTCTTCCCGCACAGCCGCAGCAGCGAAGATCCGGGAAAGCTCGAGGAGGAACGGCGACTGTGCTACGTGGGCATGACCCGTGCGAAACGCACGCTTTGCATGTCCTACGCGGAGTCGCGGCGACTGTATGGCGGCTCCGACCGGTATTCGACGCCGTCGCGCTTCCTGCGAGAGCTGCCGCCCGAACGAGTTGCGGAAGTACGCCTGCGGGGGAGGGTGTCACGGCCCGGCATGCGGGTTCTACCCATGCGTCGCGCCGGCTCGGAGTCGATTCACGACGGATCGAACGGACTGCGCCTCGGGCAGCGGGTCCAGCACCCGAAGTTCGGCCAGGGTGTCGTATTGATGTACGAAGGACAGGGAGCCCAAGCCCGCGTGCAGGTCAACTTCGAGGCGGCCGGCAGCAAGTGGCTCGTCGTCACGTACGCGAACCTGGTAGCGGTCTGAGCCCGATTTCTCGCCGGTTCCGGCCGCGGACGCGGATATGACGGCCTCGATTGCGCTGCGCTGTAGCGCGCCGTCCATGGCGCGCGCCCTTTGCGCTACCCGCCGGCCGACACTCCGGCCTTGTCGAGCATGAACCCGACGGCGTTGCGCAGATCGTCATCGGTCAGATGCGCAAAGCCGCCCTTCGGGGGCATCACCCCTTTTCCGTTGGTGACGGACTGGAGGAGTCCGGCCATGCCCTGGCCGAGCCGTGGCTCCCACGCGGCCGGGTCGTCGATCTTCGGTGCGCCGGCCGCTCCGCTCAAGTGGCATGCAAAGCAGGCGCTCTGGTAGATCTTCTCGCCCGCCGCAAGGTCGACGGCCCCGGCAGCGACCGTCTGGCCCGCGGAGCTCGCGGCGCTGGTGTCCGAGGCGGCCGGCACCGTCGTACTCTCCGGCGCAGTGGTCTGTGCGGCACTCGCGGCCGGGGCAGTCGATGCGGCCTGCGCCGGCGGCTGCGTCTGCCCGGCGGGGTCGCCGATGCGTGATTTGCCTACCGGCGCTATCCGTGCCGCGACCGCGTCCGGGTCGCTGTTCATCTTCGCGTAGGCTCGCCCGCCGATCGCGTTCGCGGCGAAGTACATGCCGAACCCGAACAGGGTAATGAGAATCAATATCACGCCGAACTGGCGCCAGAAAGCGTCATCAGTCTTGGTCACGTAAACCTCCGGAGTCGTTTCCCGTCAACCCGAGTATGGTTGCAGAAGGCCCCGGTCCGGGACAAGTACGCATCGTCAGGAGTGCCGGCAGCAAATCGTCTTCAGCGAGAAGCGGCTTGCCCGCCGGCACCGGGATCGACTAGGGTTCCGTCATCGATACGATTTGGCCCATCTCTCCAGGCGCCGGGACGACCCCGGTACGGAGTCCGGCAGACGGATACCTGTTTCGATGACGGAGCACTACCGTATATCCCGCTCGTTCGTTGCGCCCCGAGAGTCGATGCGGCGCAGGTCCGAGCTTGTCAGCTCCAGCGCCCGTAGCTCAGTTGGATAGAGTGTTGGCCTCCGAAGCCAAAGGTCACAGGTTCGAATCCTGTCGGGCGCGCCATCTCGATTCGGCGGCGCCGGCAGTCCGGGCACGACGCCCGTGACCGCCGGAGGGGGGTGGTTCCATCCATGGAACCGGACGCTCGATGTGGTCAGGCGGCTTTCGGCAACGTCTCGTTGACGGCCTTGACGCCGTCGACAACGATGTCCTTGAGTTCAGAACCAGTCTCGCGCTGAATCTCCGCGAGCTTTCCCGTGGTCGCGACGAGCTTCTCGCTCAACGTCTTCCACGCATCCATCTGTACGGCCAGTACCTCTTCCGGCTGCTTGGCGGCGGCGAGAGGGCGTGTGGAGTCGATGGCCGCCTCGAACAGCCCAAGCTGCTCCTCGATGGTTCGCCCGATGCCCTTCGCGACGATCCGATTGACGCGGATCGTCTGCTCCAGCATCGCGGTGTACAGATCGATCGGCTGCTTGAGCGGCTGCACTGTCTTCTTGGTGCTCATGGTGTTCATCTCCAGTGGTTGTAGTCTCGATATCCATGCTGCGGCGCAACAATGATGCGGTGCAACATAGGTCCGTGCCACGCGGATGTCAAGGGTTCTGCAATCGCACACACCCTGCGGTGTCATCGTCGGACCCTCGGACCGGATGCGCCGGTGTTGCGCGCGATCACACCGGACTGGCACTCTGTCCGTCACCCCGACCGCGGCAGGCTCCGGACCGGACGGCCACCCACGGCCCACTCCACCGAATCGATCCACGGACATGACCAACAACTCGTACCCCGTCGAGCTCGACGCGCTCGACATCTCGCAGTATCGCCGGGGGAATACCGGGATCGACTATGCAACGACGCTCGACAGCGGTACGCCCGGCCCGCATGTCATGTTGAGCGCGCTGGTGCACGGCAACGAACTCTGCGGTGCGCATGCTCTCGATTACCTGCTGCGCGAGGGAGTCCGGCCTGACCGGGGCAAGCTCACCCTGGCCTTCATGAACATCGCGGCATACACCCGGTTCGATCCCGTCAACCCCGTCGTCTCACGCTATGTCGACGAGGATTTCAACCGTGTCTGGTCCGCCGAAGTGCTCGATGGTCCCCGCGACAGTGTCGAGCTGCGGCGGGCGCGGGAAGTTCGCC
>JAKZYK010000416.1:0-7956 GCA_047514485.1 Gammaproteobacteria bacterium | reverse complement strand
GCGCAGGGCATCCCTTCGAGGCGCCCTTGGCACGGATAGAAGGTACGATCGAAGAAGTCCTTCATCGCTCCGGCCATATAGCCGAAGTTCTCTGGAGTCGCGAAGATCACCGCATCGCACCAGATCAGATCGGAAGGTCCGGCATCGGCCGCGATGCGTATGCGAACGTCGACCGATTCGATGTCGGGGTGCATCGCGCCGCGCCGGACGGCGCACGCCATCGCGGCAGTCTTGCCGGACTGCGAGTGGTAGATGATCAAGAGATGCTTCACGCCGCGTAGCGTCCAAATGCACGCACGGGTACTGTAGCAGGCATCGATCGCATCATGAGACATGCGTGCCCGGCGTTTCCGGTTGAAGATGTGCGTGCGCCGCGCCTCGATCGTGCATGACGAGCAGGGCGCGCGACGGTTGAACACCCTGGACCCCGGAGGGATCGATCGATGGCCAGGTCGCTTCGCGACGAGCTGCTGAAAGCGGGACTCGTGACCAGCGAGCAGGCGTCGCGCGCCGAGCGCGGCAGCCGGCCGCCCACCAAGCCGGCAAAGAGCAAGGCGGCGGGCAGGGCGCAGGGCAAGACACAGGACAGGACGCAGGGCAAGACCCAGGACGGGACGCGGGGCAAGACGCAGGACAGGACGCGAAGCCGGGCGGCAAGATATTCCTCGAGGCGTGAGCCTCGGGATCCATCGAAGCAACGCCCACCGGCTCCGATTCCGGCTTCGGCTCCAGCTCCAGCTCCAGCTCCGGCTCCAGCTCCAGCTCCAGCTCCGGCTCCGGTCAAGCCCCCAAGTCCTGATCCGGAGGAACGGGTCAAGCAGCTCAACGTCGAGATTCGACGCATCCTCGACACCGAGGCGGAGAAGGCCGAGCCGGAGAGCGATACGCCGTTTCACTTCGCTCGCGGCGATCGGCTCAAGCGGCTCTACGTGAGCGAGGATCAGCGCCGGCGGCTCTCGGACGGCGGGCTCGCAATCGTCGGCTTCCGGGGCCGCCACCATCTCGTGCCGGGCCGGGCCGGGGAGCGGGTACGCGAGCTGCGCCCGGAAGTGTTCGTATTCGTCGCGGCCGGCGAGGCCGGCGCGGACGCGGTGGTGGAGGGCTACGAAGGGTACGAGGTCCCCGACGGCCTGGTGTGGTAACCGGCAAAGTCCGTCGCGTCCTCGTCTGCGTCATTGTCGCGTGTCGCGCGCCTCCTTCCCCTTGCCGGGCAGCTCCCTGTCGCCCGATACCGGCCTCCGCGCCTCCGATGTCCTTTCGCAGCAGTAGCGTGAAATGGTCCACATTGGACGAGATGGCGCCTTGAACCGAGTCCGGGCCGGCCCTGATAATCCGCGTCCGCCCCGGCGCCGGGCCGCGGGCAACGGATTGGGAGTCGGGCATGAGCGATTCAGCGCACGCCGCGCCGAGGAAGGTTGCGTTCCTCGGCCTCGGAGTCATGGGCTACCACATGGCAGGGCATCTCGCGAAGGCGGGCCATGACGTCACCGTCTACAACCGGACCGAATCGAAATCCGCTCGGTGGACCGAGGAGTTCGAAGGGAAGCGGGCGGCGACACCGGCCGAGGCCGCGTCCGGAAACGAGATCGTGTTCGCGTGCGTCGGCAACGACGACGACGTGCGCGCGGTGACGGTGGGTACGGGCGGCGCTTTCGAAGGGATGAGCAGCGGCACGGTATTCGTCGACCACACGACCGCGTCGGCCGACGTCGCGCAGGAGCTCGCGGCGGTGGCGGCGGAGCGCGGTCTCGGATTCATGGATGCACCGGTGTCCGGCGGCGAAGCAGGCGCCCTGAACGGGGTGCTCACGGTCATGGTCGGGGGCGGCCAGGCCGAATTCGATCGATGCCGGGACGTCATCGATGCGTACGCGCGTGCCGTCACCCTTCTCGGTCCGGTCGGCTCCGGCCAGCTCACGAAGATGGCCAATCAGATCTGTATCGCCGGGGTCGTGCAGGGACTCGCCGAGGCACTGAATCTCGCGGAGCGCTCCGGGCTCGACGCCAAGCTCGTGCTCGACGTCATCTCGAAAGGCGCCGCGCAGTCCTGGCAGATGGAGAACCGCGGGTCGACGATGGCCGACGACGAGTTCGAGTTCGGATTCGCGGTCGACTGGATGCGCAAGGATCTCGACATCTGTCTCGCGCAGGGGCATCGCGTCGGAGCGCTCCTGCCGCTGACCGCGCTCGTCAACGAATTCTACGCGCGGGTGCAGGCCCGCGGCGGCGGACGCTGGGACACATCGAGCCTGATGCGACTGCTCACCACCCCATAGTCGATCCATGTCCGACCCATGATCGACGACAGGGCCCGCGGAGGAATCCGATGAAGTTCGACACGAAAGTAGTGCATGCCGGCATTCGTCCGGATCCGACCACCGGCTCGATCGTTCCGCCGATCTACCAGACCGCGACGTACGTGCTCGACGAGGTTGGGCGCGACAAGGGCTTCGACTACACCCGCTCCTCGAATCCGACGCGCCAGGTGCTCGAGGAGAACCTCGCCGCGCTCGACAGCGGCCGTTACGGGGTGATGTTCGCGAGCGGCATGGCCGCGGTGGACGGTGCGCTCAAGCTGCTCAAGGCCGGGGATCACGTCGTGTGCTCGGACGATGTCTACGGCGGGGTGTCGCGGCACTTCAACAACGTGCTTGCGAGCCACGGCCTCGCGTTCACGTACGTCGATACCGCGCAGCCGGAGACGGTGCGCCAGGCGATCCGGCCGGAGACGAAGATGCTCTGGATCGAGACCCCTTCGAATCCGTTGCTGAAGATCACCGACGTCGAGGCGATGTCGGCGATCGCGAAAGAGGCGGGGATCTATCTCGCGGTGGACTCGACGTTCGCGACTCCCGTCTACCTGCGCCCCCTCGAGCTCGGCGCGGACATCGTCATGCACAGCACCACGAAGTATCTGAGCGGCCACAATCAGATCATCGGAGGGGTGCTGGTCACCGACCGGGAGGACATCTTCGATCGGTTCAAGTTCATCCAGAAGACGATCGGCGCGGTGCCGAGCCCGTTCGACTGCTGGCTTACCCTGCTCGGGGTGAAGACGCTGCATCTGCGCATGCCGCGGCATGCCGAGAACGCCCAGGCGGTCGCGGAGTTTCTCGAGGGGCATGTCAAGATCGAACGCGTCACCTACCCGGGTCTCGCCTCGCATCCTCAGCACGCGCTCGCGAGCGTGCAGATGTCGGGCTTCAGCGGGATGATGACGTTCGAACTCAAGGGCGGCGTCGAGGCCGGCCGCACGGTGATGAACGCGGTGGAGCTCGCCGGCCTCGCCGAGAGCCTCGGGGCGGTGGAGACGATGATCACGCACCCAGCGACGATGACCCATGTCGACGTCCCGCTCGAAGAGCGCCGCGCGCGCGGCCTCACCGATGGTCTGGTCCGATTGTCGGTCGGGATCGAGGACGTCGACGACATCATCGCCGACCTGGAGCAGGCGCTCGCGAAGGCGTGATTCCGGGACGCGGGCGCCGTCTGCCGGAAGGTGATCGAGAGCTCGACTACCTGGCGTATTCGAGTCCTCGATCGGTGACCCGCACCGTCCCTTGCGGGTACTGCATATCACCCCAGTCGACTCGCCGTATCTCCAGCGTCCGCCCGACCCCGATCGCGATGCCGATGCCCGTCTGACAGTACTCGCCGCCCGCGACCGGGGTGAATATGACCGGGCCGTCCGGACCGAAGACGAACTCGATGGAAAGCCGTCCCGCACCCGGGTCGCAGTCGAGTCCCGGGATGCGCTCCCCCGCTTGCAGCACGAAGACGAACTCACCCTTCGGCACGAAGAGCGCGCCCGTCCCACGCTTGAATTCCGGCGGCGCGCCGATCGCATCGAAACGCGCCAGCGCCTCCGCGCCGGTCTGGGGGGGATGCCAACCGAGTGTCGCGAAGCTCAGCCGCGGTCCCGCGGTGCGCACCGGCGCCGGTTCGGCGCGTGGCGCCTCGGCCTGGGGCGTGTCGGTGCTCGGCATGGTGTCGGGCTCGGCGCGTGGCGTCTCGGCTTGGGGCGTGTCGGTGCTCGGCACGGTGTCGGGCTCGGCGCGTGGCGCCTCGGCCTGGGCCGTGTCGGTGCTCGGCATCGTTTCGGGCTCAGCGCGTGGCGTCTCGGCCTGGGGCGTGTCGGTGCTCGGTATGGTGTCGGGCTCGGTGCGTGGCGTCTCGGCCTGGGGCGTGGCGGTGCTCGGCACGGTGTCGGGCTCGGCGCGCGGCGTCTCGGTCTGGGGCGTGTCGGTGCTCGGCACGGTGTCGGGCTCGGCGCGTGGCGCCTCGGCCTGGGGCGTGTCCGTGTCTGCCTCCGGTTTCGGCTCCGCGCCGGTGCGAGGCTTTATCCCCAGGGCCGCCATCGTCGCATCGTCGGTCCGCCCGGTGGTGGGCAATCCGACCGAACGCTGGAACTCTCTGAGCGCACCTCGGGTTCGCCACCCTATGGCGCCGTCGATTGCACCCGGGTCGTATCCTCTCTCCACAAGCGTTCGCTGGATTGCCTCGATAATCGGATCGGGCGCCGCGTGAACGTCTGTGCCCAAGCAGAGCAGCAGAGCCAGCAGCACGAGCGTCGAGAGCAACCCCGAGTGCAATGTCATCGGCCGCTGGCCCCCCGTTCGGGATGGCACCCCTGCCGGCGGCGGCTGGCACGGTGTGGAAGTGCCACGTACGCCGCCGACTCGTCCCGTGTCGTACATCGCGGCGTCGCGGCGCCGCCGTGATCGATACCGAATCATCCTTCACCTCTGCACATCTCGAATATCAGACATGTACTCCTTCCGTCTCACCGGGCCGAGAACGTGGCTTGCGGATCGGGCGAAGGGCCAGTGTTGTCGCGGGCGCGCAGATGAGCGTGCCAGCGCCGCTCCCACAGCTTGAACAGCCACGCGATGACGAAGGTCAGACACAGATAGAACGCACCCGCCGCGATGAACGACTCGAACGGCACGAAGTGACGCGAGTTGACGATGCGCGCCGCGCCGAAGAGATCCACCAGGGTGATCACCCCGGCCAGGGCGCTGCCGTGCAGCATGAAGATCACCTCGTTCCCGTAGGCGGGCAGGGCACGGCGGAAGGCGCTCGGAAGCACGATGCGGGAGTGGATCTGCCACCGCGACATGCCGACCGACCGGGCCGCCTCGATCTCCCCGTGGGGGGTGTTGGCGATGGCCCCGCGGAGGATCTCCCCGGTATACGCGGCGGTGTTGAGCGCGAACGAGAGCAGCGCGCACCAGTACGCTTCGCGCAGCATCGGCCAGAGGAGGCTCTCGCGCACCGCCTCGAATTGGGCCAGACCGTAGTAGATGATGTACATCTGCACCAGTAGCGGCGTGCCCCGAAACACGTAGATGTACGCCTTCGCAGTGATCTCGAAGAACCACCGGCGCGATGCGGCGAGAAGCGCGAGCGGGATCGCCAGCGCCAGCCCGCACGCGAGCGCGAGCGCCACGAGCTGCACCGTCATCCAGAGCCCTTCGAAATAGAGGGGCAGGTTCTTGACGATGGCTTCGAGATCCATGCTCAGGCCTCGCGCACGCCCACGCTGTAGCGCCGGTTGAGCCAGCGCAGACAGACGTCGGAGACGCCGGTGATGAGCAGGTAGAGCACCGCCACCACCAGGAAGAACGTGAACGGCTGGCGCAGGGTATTGCCCGCCTGCGATGCGCGAAACACCACGTCCTGCAGCCCGATGACCGAGACCAGGGCGGTGGCCTTGGCGAGCACCAGCCAGTTGTTGCCGAAGCTCGGCAGGGCGTGGCGCACACTTGACGGCAGGGTGATTCGGAAGAACACCTGAGCCGGGGTCATGCCGAATGCGTGGCCGGCCTCGATCTCGCCCCGTGACACCGCGAGGATCCCGCCCCGGAACGTCTCGGTCATGTACGCCCCGAAGATGAAGCCGATGGAGAATGTCCCGGCCGCGAACGCGCTGATCTCGACGTAGTCCCAGCCGAGCGGCAGGCTCAGCCGCTCTCCCAACTCGGTCAGCTCGACGCCGCAGTAGTTCACGAAGATCTGCCCGCCGAAGAAGAGGATGAACATCAACACGATGTCCGGAACCCCCCGCACCACGGTGGTGTACACCCCCGCGGCCCCGCGCGCGAGCCGTGACCGGGAGAGCTTGGCCACCGCCCCGAGCATGCCCAGCGCCACCGCCAGGGCAAGCGACGCAAGCGCGAGCTTCAGGGTCAGTGCGAAGCCGGAGAGGATGAACGGGTAGAGATAGCCCTCCAGCAGCTCAGGGCTGCCGAGGGTGGTCCTGAGCAGGGCATCGATCGGCTCGAGCACGGCGCTGGCGTCCGGTAGACCTCGCCGCCGGGCGGCGGCGGGGTCCGGAGGAGGGCGCTACTGCGGCAGAGGCTCGCCGTAGACGTTGAAGTCGAAGTACTTGTCGTTGATGGTCTTGTAGACGCCGTTGCGCAGGATCGCGTCGAGCGCCTGATTGAGCTTCCCGACCAGATCGGTGTCTTCCTTGCGCACCGCGACACCGGCGCCCACCCCGAAGTACTTCACCTCGGTGAAATCCGGCCCCACGAACTCCCAGTCCTTCCCCTGATCGGTCGCGAGGAAGCCGTCGGCCATCGCAATGGAATCGGCGAGCAGCAGGTCCAGCCGGCCGGCCACCGCGTCCAGATAGGCTTCGTCCTGGGTCGTGTAGCGCTTGATCTCGACGCTGTCGCCGAAGACTTCGGTGATGAAGTTGTCGTGGGTGGTCGCCCGCTGCACCCCGACCGTCTTCCCGGACAGGCCCTTGGCGTCGATGGCGGTGCCGGCGCCCTTCTTCTGCGCGAACTTCGCCGGCGTGTTGTAGTACTTGTCGGTGAACGCGACCTTCTTCTTGCGCTCCTCGGTGATCGACATCGAGGCGATGATCGCGTCGTACTTGCGGGCGAGGAGAGCGGGAATCATCCCGTCCCAGTCCTGCTGGACCAGCGTGCACTCCGCCCCCATCGCCTCGCACAGGGCGTTTGCGATGTCGATGTCGAAGCCGACGAACGTGCCGTCCGCCGACACCGCGCTGAACGGTGGATAGGCGGCCTCGATGCCGACCTTGATCTTCTCGGCGGCCACGGGTCCGGCCGCCAACGCCATGGCAATGGCCGCGAGCAGCGCAGTGGTGATCTTTCTCATGGGGAGGTCTCCTCTCTAACCTTGCGGTTTCGGTGGTCGGCGAAGGCTCGAAAGCGCTTGTAGAGGCTCCGCCTCGGTCCGGCGAGCATACACCTGAACGCAAGGAGGTGGTGTCTGCCGAGCCGCACCGGGAAGAACGAAGAGTCGTGGCGTTCGCGCCTTTGGCCCGCAACCTTCGCCAAGTCGCAAAGCGAGGGCACGGAGATGGCGGTCGATGCCGTCAGATCCGCGTCCGCAGCCGGGTGCCGGTGAGAATTGCGGGTTAGTGCAACGTGCCGGTGAGGAACTGCCGGAAGCGCTCCGAAGCGGGCTGCTCGAACATCTGCCGGGGCTCACCCGTCTCTTCCACCCGGCCCTCGTGCAGAAACGTCACCCGGGTGGAGACCTCGCGGGCGAACCCCATCTCGTGGGTCACCACGAGCATGGTCCGGCCTTCCTCGGCGAGGCCGTGCATGACCTTGAGCACCTCGCCGACGAGCTCCGGATCGAGGGCCGAGGTCGGCTCGTCGAAGAGCAGCAGCGCCGGCTCCATCGCCAGCGCTCTGGCGATCGCGGCGCGCTGCTGCTGTCCTCCTGAGAGGTGGGCGGGGTAGTAGTCCTTGCGGTCGTACATGCCGACGCGCTCGAGCACCGCCTCGGCGCGCTCGGTCGCATCGGCATTCGACAGCCGGAGAACGTGCCGCGGGGCTTCGACGACGTTCTGCAGCACCGTCATGTGCGACCAGAGATTGAACTGCTGAAACACCATGCCGAGCTTCGCGCGGATCCGCTCCACCTGCCGGCGGTCTTCGGGCGCCGGCTCGCGGCCGGCGACCCGGCGCATGCG
>JAKZYK010000415.1:0-31739 GCA_047514485.1 Gammaproteobacteria bacterium | reverse complement strand
CCTTTATTGCTTCGTTCCCGATGCTGATCATCATGGCTCGTCTCCAGCGACAGGACCGTTTCCAGGAGGAGGCTGCACTTGACCTCGGCGCTTCATCGTTCTTCCTGTTCCGTCGTGTGACCTTGCCGTTCCTGTGGCCCGCCATTCTCACCAGTGCTGGGCTGGCCTTCCTGATGTCCTTCGAGAACTACAACACCACCGTATTCTCCATCGGCGGCTCGTGCACACTCACCACGGAGATTGCAGCCCAGGCCCGCAAGGCACACACGCCAGTGATCAACGCCTTGGGGGTGATTTTTGTGGCGGTCACGGTCATCTTCTCGGTGATTTACACATTGCGGAAGCAGTGGGAAAGGAAAACTGCGTGATAGGGAGACGCGAGTGAAGGTAGTTTTCCGCTGTTTCCCGGAATGGGAAGCACTATTGCCGAAACCTGTTCCAGCCTCGGAGGCATTGCCGGAATGGCTTAAATCCATGCCTGCGATGGTACACAGTGACATCCTGGGAGCGGAGGTGCGTACGGCAAAACACTGTGTTCCCTTTATCGACGCGCTGTCCCGTGGTTTTTTGGTACCGCTTGCCGCAGACGTGATGGTGTCCGATTCGGACTTCTCATGGAACTGGAATATGCCTCCGCTCTTACAGAGCCGAATCACCCGGGCCCCGGTTTCATTCCACCTGGGTGAGCAGGTCACCGGCACACCGCTCGCCGATAGCGATGCTCTGACGGTGAAATTCAACAATTTCTGGACCATTGAGACACCGCCGGGGCATTCCTTGCTCATCACCCATCCGCTGAATCGATCTGACCTGCCATTTCGCACCGTAGCGGGTATCGTGGACTGCGACCGCTACGACCATGGCTTTGTTCATTTCCCTGCTCAATGGACCGACCACACGTTTACGGGCACTCTGCATCGTGGTACCCCGGTAGCGCAGTGCTTTGTCCTGCCGCGCAGCGCGACCGAATTGGTGTTCGAAACCCTGCGCGGTGAACATGCGGAGATTCAGCGAGAAACACACGACGCGATTGCTGCGGAGGCTGGCGGCTACCGGCGCCATTACCGCGCACGGCGCTAAAGGCCAAGCATTTCTGCAAGCCCGGACTGGCTCAGGGGAAACCCGCCCTTTGGCCGAGTCACAATCGCATTGAGGATCGGTTGCCGCCAGTCCGGGTTCTTCCCTGCTACCAAGGCTCATCTTCGTATTGGAAAACGCTGACTCCGGGACGGGCGGAAAGCGCCGTAGCTCACAGGTGCAGGCGCCGGCCGAGCGTGTGTCCGACACCGAAGCGAGCCCGAGTCCGACACTGTAACGGCACGAATCGACGCCGGAGCGAGCCCGAATCCGACATCGGAGTGCGCGCGCGCCGCTACCGGACGATACGCGCACTGCCGCAGCATCTCCCCTCGAAAACGCACAGGAAAGCAGGCGGGCGGCAAGCGGTCCGTCATCCCGATGGTCAGTGCATCACCCGCCGCATCGGGGTCGAGCCGTCGCGCCGGAGCGGGTGGACAGGTTCGGAGGCGGGTCGTGCGAATCGTCCCGCGCGGGGAGAGCTGGTGTCGGAGCGCATCGTTGAAAACTTCATCCTCGCAGCGGGCATGACCCTGATGCTGAGCGCGTGCCAGGCCCCGTCCCCGCGCGAGCTCTCCCGCGGGCACGTCACCGAGCGAGCGCCGGTCGAGTCGTCGAGGATTCCCGCGCCGGTCCTGCGGGCTCCGTTCGTGCCGCCGCCCGCTCCGGGAGCGGCGCAGGAGACGTATACCGTGGTGGTGAACGAGGTCCCCGTGAAGGAGTTGCTGTTCGCCCTGGCGCGCGATGCGTCGATCAACGCCGACATCCATCCGTCCACGGCGGGTCTGGTGACCCTCAACGCCATCGATCAGACCCTCGACGAGATCCTAGACCGCATCACCGGCCATCTCGACATTCGTTACTACCGGCGGCGCGGGGTGCTCGTGATCGAGCCGGACACGCCGGTGCTCCGGAGCTATCGGATCGACTACATCAACGTGGTGCGCGACGTGCGTTCGAGCAGCTCCACCGCCACCCAGGTGTCGGCCGGCGGCGAGGGCCAGGCGAGCCTCGGCAACAATTCGTCCACCGACATCGACAGCCTTTCGAGCAATCGGTTCTGGGAGACGATTGCCGCGACGGTGCGAGGGATCGTTCTCGGAGGCTCGGAAAGCGTAGAAGGCTCGGAACAGGCGCAAAGCGCCGAACGAGTCGTGCTGCCGAACCCGGAAACGGGACTCCTTCTCGTGCGCGCGACGGCCCGCCGGCACCGCGAGATCCAGGCATACCTCGACGAGGTGCTCGCCAGCGCACGCCGCCAGGTGCTTATCGAGGCGACGATCGTCGAGGTCGAGCTGAGCGATCGCTATCAGGCCGGCGTCGACTGGAGCCGGCTCGCGCGCAACGCCGGAGTGAGCGTGCAGCAGAGCCTGCTCGCCGGCAACCTGGCGGTGGCGCCGTTCTTCCTGTTGGGCTACCAGGATGCGCCGCCGGGCGATCCAGGCCGCGAGCTGAGCGTGACGGTGCAGCTTCTCGAGGAGTTCGGCAACGTGCAGGTGTTGTCGAGCCCGAAGCTCGTGGTCCTGAACAATCAGACCGCGGTGCTCAAGGCAATCCGCAACATCGTCTACTTCGAGGTGAACGTCGAGACGGCGAGCGGGACCAGCGACAGTCCCGGGATCGCCAGCATCGATACGGACGCGCGCACTGCACCGGAAGGCATCATGCTCGCGGTGACGCCGCACGTGAGCCATGCCGGCGAGATCATCCTGAACGTGCGGCCGACCATCACCCGCGTCAACCGCTTCGTCAACGATCCGCAGCCGGACCTCGCCGCCGCGGGGGTGACCAACCCGGTGCCCGAGCTGCTCGTGCGCGAGATGGAGTCGGTGCTCCGGCTCAACTCCGGGCAGGTGGCGGTACTCGGCGGGCTGATGCAGGACAGCCGCCTGAACGACACCCACGGGGTGCCGGTGCTCTCGGAGCTCAACGGAATCGGCGACGTGTTCCGGTTCCGCAAGAACAGCTTCGTCAAGACCGAGCTCGTGATCTTCATCCGCCCCTGGGTCATCCGGACCCCGAGCGTCGGAGAGGATTTGCGGGCATTCCGGCCCTATCTCCCCGCGAACATCGAGACCGCGCGGCCGATACCGTTTCCCGGGAAGCGCCTGCCGCTCGGAGCGAAGCCATGAATCCGCTGATGGATGCGCTGAAGGAGACCGAAGATGCCCGCCCGGCGCTGGCCGTACGGGACGCTGGACATGACCTTGACGAGCCGTCCGTCCCCATATCACACCGCGGGTGGCTGCTCGACCCCATCCATGCGACGAGGGACGACGCTGACGCGGGAGCGGTCCCGCCGGCGGCGCAAGACGTTGACGAGCCGCCGGGTCCGGCTGCGTCTCGGAGGTGGTTGCTCGACCCCATCCGTGCGACGAGGGACGACGCTGATTCGGAGATGACTGCGCTCGACCTCGGACTTGCTCTCCCAGAGAGCGCGTCGCCAGCCGGGCCGGCTCGCGCCATGGTCGATGACGTAGAAGCCACCGGGCATCGTCCCCGCCGGGCTTCGCTCGATCGGCCCGATACCAGCGCTCCGCGAGCAACCACGCCCCAGGCCTTCGATCCGCGGACGTTGCCCCCGCGCCGAGGCGTGGGCCGCGCCATCGGGGTCACCTTGTCGTTCCTCTCCGTGATCGGCATCGGAGCGGGTGGCGGGTACTACTTCTGGAAGACCTATCTCGTTCGGCCCGCGCTGGTGCGGCTGTTGCCCCTGACATCGGCGACGGTTCTGGATCTGACGCCGATGCATACCGCGAGCGCCGCACCGAGCGTGGCCGGGGAGTCAGGAGCCGGCGTAGCGATTCAGCCGGAGGCGCGCCCGCGGGTCCCGGCCCCGGAGAGTCCGGAGGAATCTCGGGCGGCCGCAGTCGCCGGACCCCCGGTCTCCGATGGGCCAGAGGAGCCGCCGGCAGCCTCGGTGACCGGTATCTCCGCCTCGGAGGGGTTGGAGGAGTTGCGGGCAACCTCGGCGGCCAGTGTCCCGTCTTTGCATGGGCCGGAGGATGCCCGGGCGGTTCCGGTCGCCGCGGGATCGGTTTCGGAGATGCCGGATGAATTCCGGGCGGCCTCCGTTGCCGGGAGCTCGGCCTCGGGAAGCGTGGAGCGGGTGACGATGCCGGCGCGGGGCGATCCCGTTCCCGGATCCCTGGAATCCGCATCGTCGCCTCTGAACATGGGCCGAACTCCGTCGAGTCAGCGCGATCATGCCTCCATACCCCGGGAGTCCGGGCCGGCGGAGCCGCGGCCGGCGTTGCCCCTGGTCGAGCCGATCATCCGGGCGGCGGCCGACTCTCCCGCCGGGTTCGCCGGTCATCCGGAATTCGCGATGGAACGCGCCGGGACGGAGCCCCGGCCGGGCCACGGCGCCGGTATCGTGATCAGGAAGCGGGTGCGCGCCGATCACGTCGCGGCTTCGCTCGAGCGTGCCTACGACGCGTTCCGTGCGGGGGATGTCGTATCGGCCGCGGAGGCGTATCGAGCCGTGCTCGGGCACGAGCCTCATAACCGCGATGCGCTTATCGGGCTCGCGGCGGTTGCGGCGCAGGCGGGCCGGTGGGACGAGGCGGCCGGACACTACGCGCGGGTCCTCGCTCTCCATCCCGCCGACACCGTTGCGCAGGCCGCGCTCATCGCTATCGACGAGCAGGATCCGGCGCGCGGGGAGAGCCGTCTGAAGGCGCTCCTGTGGAGCGAGCCGCGGGCCGCGCATCTGCATTTCAACCTGGGCAACGTCTACGCCGCGCAGTCTCGATGGCCCGAGGCGCAGCAGTCGTATTTCGACGCGTACCGGTTCGACAACGGTAACGCCGACTACGCCTACAACCTCGCGGTCAGCCTCGACCACCTCTCGCGGCGGGAGAGCGCCCTCGACTTCTACCGCGAGGCGCTCGCTCTGGCGCAGAGCCGTCCCGCGAGCTTCGACACCGCGGCGGTGCTGGCGCGCATCCGCGACATCAATCCGCCCCAGGATGTGGGTTTCGCACCTGCCCGTTCTCCATCGGAGCCGGACGGCGCGGCCCCGATTGTGAGCGTTCGATGATGTCCGGCGCAAAAACCGTCCCTCTCGGTACGCCGGCCATCTCTCCCGGGGCACGGGCCATCTCTCCTGGGGCACGCTCCCCCGGTGCGCCGACCATCTCACCCGGGGCGCGCGCCATCTCACCCGGTGCGCCGACCATCTCCTCCGGGACACAGGCCGTCTCCTCAGGAGGACATGCTGTCCCCTCCGGGACACAGGCCGTCTCCCCCGGCGGCGCCCCGCGGACACTCCGCATCGGCGAGCTGCTGGTCGCGAAGGGGGTCGTGAGCGAGGACCAAATCCGGATCGCGCTGATCGAGCAGAAGCGCCGCCACGAGCCCCTCGGCCGCCTCCTCGTGCGTTTTGGATTCGCTACCGAGGGCGTCATCCGCGACGTGCTCGCCGGGGTGCTCGGATACGACAGCGTCGACTTGTCGAAGGTCCTGATCGACAGTGACGTCGTGAAGCTCGTGCCGAGGGAGATCGCCCGGCGCTATCGCATACTGGCGATCACGTACGACGAGGCGTCGCGGCGGCTCACGGTGGCAACGCCGGACCCGTTCAACGTCATCGCCATGGATCAGGTGCGGGCGCTTCTTGCCTCGGGGGTGGAGGTCCGGGCTCTGCTCGCGGGCGAGGTGGAGATCGACAAGGCGATCGATCAGTTCTACGGGCACGAGCTGTCGGTCGACGGCATCCTGATGGAGATCGAGACCGGAGAGATCGACCAGCGGAGTCTCGAGACGGAGAGCGGCGAGTACAGCCAGCCGGTGGTGCGGCTCGTCAACGCCTTGCTCTCGGATGCGGTCAAGCGGGGCGCGTCGGACCTCCATTTCGAGCCGGCGCACGAATTCCTGCGCATCCGCTATCGCATCGACGGCGTGCTGCGCCAGATCCGCAGCCTCCATCGCGACCACTGGGCGGCGATCGCGGTCCGGTTGAAGGTGATGGCGGCGATGAACATCGCCGAGAGACGCGCGCCGCAGGATGGACGGATCTCGCTGTCGGTCGCCGGGAGAGACGTCGATTTCCGGGTCTCGTCGCTGCCGACGACGTTCGGCGAAAACATCGTGCTGCGGGTGCTCGATCGGCACAAGGGCATCGTGGCCCTCGACCGGCTCGGGCTGCACGAAGACGCGCTCGGTGGGCTGCGCCTGATGATGGCCCGTCCCGAGGGAATCATCCTGGTGACCGGGCCGACCGGCAGCGGCAAGACCACCACCCTGTACTCGATGCTGAGTCACCTCGACACCGAATCGGTCAACATCATGACCCTGGAGGATCCGGTCGAGTACCCGATGGAGAGGATCCGCCAGACCTCGGTGAGCGACGCGGCGCGCCTGACCTTCGCCGGCGGTGTACGAAGCCTGCTGCGGCAGGACCCCGACATCATCCTCATCGGCGAGATCCGCGACGCGGAGACGGCGGAGATGGCGTTCCGGGCGGCGATGACCGGCCATCGGGTGTTCTCGACCTTGCACGCCAACTCCGCGGCCGGCGCCATCGCGCGGCTGATCGAGACCGGGGTGTCGTCCGGGGTCATGGCCGGCAACATCATCGGCATCATCGGGCAGCGGCTCGTGCGCAGGCTGTGCGTGCATTGCCGGGAGCCCTACGAGCCGGCGCGGCTCGAACGCCGGATCCTCGGCTTCGGCCTCGAGCTCGGAACGGGGCCGGAGACGCCGCCGGTCTATCGCGCGAGGGGATGCGACCGCTGCGAGCACCAGGGCTACCGGGGCCGGCTCTCGCTGCTGGAGCTGCTGAGGTTCGACGCCGAGATCGACGAGCTGATCTCGCGCCGCGCGACGACCCGGGAGATCTCGAAGACCGCGCACGCCAAAGGCTTCCGCCCCCTCGCCGAGGATGGGATCCGCCGGGTTCTGGAGGGGCTGACGAGCCTCGAAGAAGTGTCGCGCGTGATCGACCTGACCGGCCGGGTCGTGACCGGCCGGGCCGGATCGTGACTGACCGGGCCGGATCGTGACTGACCGGATCGGATCGTGGCTGACCGGTCGGGTCGTGACCGGTCGGGCCGGCGGGTGAGGGCGGCCCCGTGCCCCTGATGCGATACAAGGCGATGGACGAGCGCGGCCGCAAGCTCACCGGCCGGATCGAAGCGGCGAACGCGGCTGACCTGGAGACGCGCCTCTCGCGGCTCGGGCTCGACCTCATCCACTTCCGGGAAGCGAAGGGGGCGCGCGCGATCGGCCGCGGCGGGGTGCGCCGCGGTGATCTCATCGGATTCTGCTTCCATATGGAGCAGCTCACGACGGCGGGGGTGCCGGTGATCGAAGGGCTCGCGACCTTACGCGACTCGGTCGGCAACCCGCGCCTGCGCGAAGTGCTCGCGAGCATGGTGGAATCGGTCGAGGGCGGCGAGACCCTCTCGGGAGCGATGCGCGAGCACCCGCGGGTATTCGGCGCCGTCTTCATCAACCTCGTCCGGGCCGGCGAGCTTTCGGGCCGGATGGGCGAGATCCTCGGGGGCCTCAACGAGCACCTGAAGTGGCAGAACGAGCAGGTGGCTCTGGTGCGGCGGCTGCTCATGTATCCGTCGATCGCCGGCACCGTCGTCATGCTCGTCGTATTCTTCCTGATGACCCATCTCGTGCCCCAGCTCGTCTCGTTCATCGAGGGTATGGGCCGGGAGCTGCCGGCCCATACCCGGGCGCTCATCCTCGTCTCGGACGTCTTCGTCGCGTACTGGTACCTCGTTCTCGCCGCGCCGATCGCCTCCCTCGTCCTCGTCCACGCCCTTTGCCGGATGAGTCCTGCCGCGGCGTATGCAGTGGACGACTGGAAGCTCCGGGTCTGGCTGATCGGTCCGATCATGAAGAAGATCATCCTCGCCCGGTTCGCGGGCAGCTTCGCGCTGCTCTACGCATCCGGGATTACGGTGCTGGAGTGCATCCGCATCTGCGAAGGTCTCGCCGGGAACCGGGCCGTCGAGGACGCCACCCGCCGCGCGGGAAGGAAGATCGCCGAGGGCGCGGGCATCAGCGCGGGGTTCGAGGCGACCGGGCTGTTCTCGCCGCTCGTGCTGCGGATGCTGCGGCTCGGCGAGAGCACCGGCGGGCTCGACACCGCGCTGCTCAACGTGAGCAGCTACTACAACCGCGGCGTGACGGAATCGATGGAGCAACTGCAGGCGATGCTCGGGCCGATGATCACCCTGGTGCTCGGCGCGATCCTGTTCTGGGTGATCTTCTCCGTGCTCGGTCCGATCTACGACCTCATCACCGCGATCGGCATCTGATGACGGCGCGGCGCGTATTCGTCATATCGAGCGCCCGGTTGACCGCGCATCGTCGGGGCGGGCCGGAGTTGCCTGGCTTGCGGGCGATCGTCTCCGTTCCCGGCTCGGTCCACGACCTCATCGCCGGAGCTGGCATCTGATGGCGGCGCGGCGCGTATTCGTCATATCGAGCGCCCGGTTGACCGTGCATCATCGGGGTGGGTTGGGGTACCTGTCGAAGCCGCTCGATCCGTTCTCGTTCGAGGCGGACGAGGAGGGGCTCGCGCAGTTCGCGCTGTATCTCGATCACTTCCCGAACGACCTCACCTACGTCATCGCCGACGTGGTGGAGGAAGAGTTCCGCGAGGAGACGATCCCGCACGTGCTCGGTTGGGACCGCCGTGCACTGCTGCGTGCCAAGGCGGCCCGAGCATTCCGTGAGGTGCGCTACGTCCACTCGATGATGCTGGGGAGGGAGCCGGACGGCCGGCGGGACGACCGCGTGCTGTTCAGCGCTATCACCCGCCCCGAGGTCCTCGCCCCGTGGCTCGCGCCGATGGCGCGGCATGCGGTTCCGCTGGCCGGCATCTACTCCCCCGCGATGCTCACCGGCGCGATGCTGAAAGCCATCGGAGCCGAGGACGAGCATGTGCTGGTGGTCTCGCTCCAGTCCGGCGGGGGGCTCCGTCAGACCAGCTTCCGGCGCGGGCGGCTCCAGTTGTCGCGTCTCGCCGTCATGCCCGATCTTGCCCCCGGCCGGTACGGATCCCACATCCTCGCCGAGGTCGAGAGGACTCGCCGCTACCTGGGCAGTCTGCGTACGGCTGCGGACGAAGGCCGCCTCGAAGTCCATGTGCTGAGCCATGGAGAGCCGTTCGACGAGTTACGGCGCGAGCTGCGGGGAGATGTCGGTAAGGATCCCGGGGCCGGATGCACGCCCGTGGACCTAGCCGAGGTCGCGCGCAAGCTCGGAATGCGCCGGTGGGGTGGCGAGCCGGCGGCGGACCGGTTGTTCGTCCACCTCCTCGCAAGGCGCCCACCGACGAATCACTACGCGACGCGGGAGGAGATGCGCGGCTTTGCGATGCTGCGCGCCCGTTCGTTCCTGAAGACCGCAAGCGCAGGGCTGGTCGCCGGGGGATGCCTTTTCGGCGGCGTCACGCTCCTCGAAGGCATCATCGCGGGCGGGCACGCGCGGTCGCTCTCGCAGCAGGCGATGCTCTACGAGAATCGGTACCGTGAGGCGCAGGCGGAGCTGCCGCCGGCGCCGGCCGAGCCGGTCGAGCTCGAACGGGTCGTGTCGGTGGTGAACACGCTGCGCGAACGCCGCGCGGACCCCGTCGATCTCCTCGGGCTGATCAGCGACGCCCTGGCCGGGTTCCCGCGGGTGCGCATCGAGGGCCTCTCGTGGCGGGTGAGCGACGATGCGGAGGCGGCCGCCGGCGCCAGCGCAGGCCGCGAGGATGGCGATCGCGCCGAGCCGCGCCCCTCCGGCGAGGAGCCGCGGCGCGATTCGAAGGCCCTGTTCCAGATCGCACTCGTCAGCGCGCGGATCGAGCCGTTCGACGGCGATTACCGTGCCGCGATCGATACCGTCCGGCGGTTCGCCGGCGCACTCGCCGTCTCCCCAGGCATCGAGCACGTCCGGGTTCTGAGCCTTCCGCTCGACCTGAGCTCAGAGCAGACCCTGACCGGAGACGCCGAGACGACCGCCGAAGCCGCGGCATTCGAGATCCGGGTGACGCTACGCACCGCGGTTTCCGGCGCAGCGGAGGTCTGAGTCGGTGGCAGGCCGCGGTTCCAAGACGAGCCGGTCCGAGGCGACTTGGCGCGATGTGAACCAGCCCAATGCCTGCCAGCCCGAAACAGACCAGCCCGAAACAAGTCGGCCTGAGGCGAGCTGGCCCGAGACAAGCCGACGCGACGCGCCACGGCGCGACACGCCGTCGTACGACACGGCCCGGCGCGATCGCGACACATGGCGGATGGGCCGCGGGGTCCTGTGGCGACGGTTCACGATCCAGGAACCAGCACGAGGGATTGGCGGTGCTTGAGTTCGACTGGGCGGCGTTGCGCGGTCCCATCGTGCTCTTCGCGCTCGCCCTGGCGCTCGGCGGGGCGGCGGCCGGTAGCGCGGTCCGGTTCCACGACGAGACGGTGCGCGACTACGAGCGCCAGAAGGGAAGGCTCGAATCGATACAGTCCCGGTATCGGACGATCGACGAGCAGAGGCGGCTCATCGAGACTTGGCTGCCGGCATTCCGTGATCTGCAAACGGCCGGGATTGTCGGAGAGGAGCAGCGGCTGGCGTGGATTGAGACCCTGCGCGAGGTCGCCGCGCAAGTGCAGTTGCCGTCGCTCCGGTACCGGATCGAGCGCCGGACCGCCTACGAGGCAGGGCTCGCTCTCGATGGGGTCTATCGGCCCTTCTCGACGGTGGTGCGTATCGAGGCGGGTCTACTGCACGAGGGCGATCTCGAACGGCTGATCCGCGAGCTCGCGGTTCGGGGCGCCGGGCTCCATCGAATCGAACGCTGTGACGTTCATCGCGCGGGGCCGAGCTTCGTGATGCGCCCCGGTGCGATCAATCTCTCCGCAAAGTGCGATCTGCGCTGGATCACGCTCACGCGGGTCGAGGCGCGGACGTGAGCCGGTCCGCGCGAACGCCGCCCGGTGCGCTCGGAGCCGTCCTCCCGTTTCTCCGGGTGGCTCGCCGTTCACCCTCCGGCTCATCGGACGGTGAGTTCAGCGCCGCCCCGTTCTCACGGGCGGCTCGCCGCCGGCGGAGAGAACGCCCGCTGGTCGGCGTGTTCGGAAGCGCTCTTCTGGCTCTCTCATCGGTGGTCGATTCGTACGCGCAACCGCCTATCGGCCGGCTCTTCTCGAGCCCGGAGCAGCGGGCCGAGCTTGACCGACTTCGCAACAATCCCGGCTCCGGAGAAGTGGCGGAGCCGGTCGTCGCCGAGCCCAGGCTCGAATCCGGACCCGAGCCTGAACGTGGTCTGCCGGCCCTGGCAGTGACGATCAACGGGGTCGTGTCACGCGGCGACGGTCATCGTGTGGCTTGGGTCAATGGCGTGGAGACCGTCGCGGGAACGACGACCATCGAAGGGGTCCGGATCGACACCGATCACGGGCCGGGCGGGCAGGTCCGCATCCGGCTGCCGGAGGGCCGAATGAGTGCGGCTCTCAAGCCGGGCCAGACGATTGACGTCGTGAATGGCCGAGTGCTCGAAGCATACGAGCATCGTTCGACGAAGGACGCCGCACCGATCGAGTGACCGTGTGGCGATTTCGGGTGATGGACGGCGGCGAAACCCTCACCGGTGGTGGCTGTTGCATTCGGCGGGCAACCCGACAGAGCGGGAACCCGGAACGTGGAGCGGCAGCGGATTGCGGAATATCGGAACAGGGGCAAGGTGACAGAGATATCCAATCTCGAAATCCCTCCATCGGTGCCTGCCCCTGGTGCGACCAGAGAGCATGTCGGGGACCCAGAGTCGATCCGGCAGATCGGCATCAAATTGGCGTTCGATCCGGTCTGGCGCGGCACGACGGCCTGAATCCCCGCGCGTGGTGCGCGTGCGGCGGCGCCGACTCACCCCGCATCTCAGCAAAGCTTCCGTAACACGCGCCCGCCTTCGCCCCGGACTCCGGCAACCGGGCGAGCTTGAATCCGACATCGGAACGAGCCCGAATCCGACATCGAAGGGGGCCTGAATCGCTTTCGGACGATGCGCGCATTGCCGCAGCATCTCCTCCTCGGAGAGGCACGCGGGCGGTGGCGAGGGTCATGCGAGTCTCGGAAACAGCTTCGTTGACCGATATGGACGGCCTTTCGAGCAATCAGCTCCCGGAACGGATCGCCGCGACCGCGCAGGCAAGGATTCTTTCCTGTCCGAGGCAATCCGCGAGTCGATGCGTTTCCTTGTCGAGAGCCGGCGTCGACCGAGCAGTGGTCACGAGTGCGCAATGTCCCATTGTTACGAGCATGGAAGGTCACCCAGTACCAAGATGTCACCAACCCGCGGCGTCGTTCCGGAGCGGACAACGCGGCGCCGTCCTCCTGACGGCGTTGACGGTGACGCTACTCGCCGGTACCAGCGTCCTGCTCGCGCGGCTGGAGAGCACCTCGGCGCCACGGGCGCGCGAAGCCGCCGTGACCGCACGGGCGCTCGCGCATGCCAAGCGGGCGATCATCGGTTGGTCGGTCGGGGCCGGTCTCACCGGGGGTGGAGTGGAGCATACCCCCGGGGTGCTGCCGTTCCCGGATCGCAATACGGACGCGAAAGGCTACGACGGCGAGGCCGACTGCGTGACGAGCTGGCTGTCTGACCGCCACCTCATCGGCCGGCTCGCCTGGGCCGGCGAGACCTCCCCATGCCCGGCCCGGGCGCTGGGCGTCGAGCTTCGCGATGGGTCGGGCGAGCCGTTGTGGTACGCGGTATCGCGCAATCTCGTCCACCACCGCGGCGGCAGCTTGCCCGATCCGCCGATCAACCCCGGCCTCCTCGACGGGACGCCCGCGTACCCGTGGCTCCGGCTGGTCGATGCGAACGGCGACGTCTTGACCGCAAGCGACGGCGATCCACTCGAGATCGCTACCGTGATCATCGCACCAGGGCCGCCGCTCGCGGGTCAGACACGGACCGGGGTCGCACCCGGCGCCGCCCACTATCTCGACGCCGTCACCGTGAACGGCGTGACCTACGACAACGCCGACTCCGACGGCTGCCGGGACGCGGTCACCGGCGCACGTGCGTACACGGACTGTCCCGGCCGTACCGGGGAGGAGTTCATCCTGTATCCGGACTCCCGCGATACCGGGATCGATACGGACTCGTTCAACGACCGCATCGCCTACGTCACGGCCGGAGAGCTGCTGCGCGCGGCCGAGGCGCGAGCCCTTGGTGCGATGGCGGTGGTGCTGGAGCGGTATCGGACCAGCCACGCCGTATATCCGTGGATGGCGCCCTACACCGCGGACCCGGGCGCGGACCCCACGAGCGAGGTGCTGTACCACGCGAGCGCGGACGGGGGCGGGAACACCCGGCGCGGGATGCTGCCGATCCACGCGATGGCCGGCCAGCTCTACGACACGGCGTACACCTTGCGCTGGACGATCGACTCGGGAGCGGTGATCACTACCACCGACCCGTCTTCGATCGGATCGACGCCGGCGCCGTCCGATGCCGAGCTCTACGCGCTCGCCTCCGCGACGCCTCAGACGACGACCCGGCCGGCTGCATGCGCTTGGAACGGGGACGACGGCGTCCGCTGCGCCGGCGAGCCGTATCGTTACGCTCCGGGAGCCAGCTTCGCCTGGAGCGGCTCGATCCTTCAGGAGCGCGAGGTCCACGTCGAGCACAACGAGGCGATCTGGATGTACCCCGCCGCCTCGGGCTCGGTCGGCGGGAACCCGACCGCGGTGTCGCCGCGCACCCGCACCGTGACCACGACCACGAACCTGCCGGCGTCCTTCAATGCCTCGGTCCGGGGGCGCAACTACGAGCTCGTCTGTACCGACTCCGACTGCTCCGCGACCGCCACCACCGGGATGTCCGTCGAACGCACCCTCACCGTGGATACGGGCACCCGCGCGACGTTTACCTTCACCGATCTGGAGTACGACCTGAGCGTCGCACGGGACGGCGTCCCGCGATGGTTCGTGGACAACGGCTGGTACCGGTACGTCTACGCGGCCGCCTCGGGCGAGGAGACCGGCGCGGGCGGGCCGCCGCCGGGCGGGTGTATCGGGTCGGAGTCGGGCTGCCTGATTCTCAACGCATCCGGGGTCGCGCGGACCGACGTGCCGGCATTCCTGATCGGATCGGGTCCGGCCCTCCCGGGTCAGACCCGCGGCGGGTGCGGCGCGGCGTGTCTCGGGGAGTACTTCGAGCCGCCCGACAACGCGGACGGCGGCGACTCGGCCACCCGGGCGGCGCTCGCCGCGGGCTTCAACGATCAGGTCCGGGTGGTCGGTCCGCCGGGGACGAGCCCTTGAGCGTGAAGAGCATGTCGATGACGGCCGAGCCCATGGGGGTGCCGCCCGTACACGGCCTTGATCGCGGAGAGCGGGTCTCCATCGATGCGAGCTTCGCCCGTGCGGTCCTCAACGAGTCCCCGAGCAGGGAGACCATGGACGCGGCGGCGGGTGGCGACGGTCCGGCCGGCCGGCGCCGGCGTCACGAAGGGTTCACCCTCGTCGAGCTTGCGATCGTCATCGCCATCGTGGGCTTTCTTCTCGGTGGTTTCCTCGCGCCATTGCGCACCCAGATCGATGCGACCAGGGTCCGGGAGACCGAGCGGATGCTCGACGAGATCCGCGATGCGCTGGTCGGATACGCGCTCATCCATGGAGCGCTGCCGTGCCCCGACGTCGTCTCGGACGGGATCGACGGCTCGGCCCCCGCGGTGTGTGCAGGGGCGGCCGTGGAAGGGATCCTGCCGTTCCAGGCCCTCGGAGTACCTCGTGCCGACGCGTGGGGGCGGCATTTCCGATACAGAATCGCACAGGAGTTCTCGAATCGTTCCCTGACCGGTCAGCCTCCTGGCGCGGGCCGGCTCGATCTCACCGACACCGGCGACATCACGGTACTCACCCGGGGCGACAATCCGGGCACCGGCGGGACGGCCGAGATCAAGCATCAGAGCCCCGCGACGGCGCTCACCCGCACCGCGCCGGCGTTGGTGCTCTCGGTCGGACCCAACGGGCTCGGCGGAATCGGCGCCGCGACGGGGACGGCGCTTGCACCGCCGAGCGGCGGGGCTGCCGACGAGATCGAGAATACCGACGCCGATGCGACGTTCGTCAGCCGCATTCCCTCGCGCGGCGCCGCGGCGTGCGACGACGCCGACGAGACGTCCGTGCCTCCGCCGCCGTCATGCGAGTTCGACGACATCGTGGTGTGGATCTCCACCCCGGTGCTGATGGCGCGGCTGGTCGAGGCGAGGGTTCTTCCATGAGCAGGTACCCGTGCCGTTGCATGTGCATGCGATGCGGGAGCTTGAACCCGTGTTCTCTGCGCGAGGTACGGGCACAGACCCGCGCCGTAGTCCGCTCTCCCATGCGCGGCCGATACAGACCGACATGACAAGACCGATTCGATGAACGCGGTCCTTACCATCGCCCGGTTCACCGCCCTCGAAGCGGCGCGGGGCCGGCTCGCATGGCTCATCGCCGGATTCATGATCGCGGGGTGTGCGCTCGCGGTGTTCGCCGGGGAGATCGCGATCACCGAGACGCAAGGGTTCCGAAGCGGCCTTCTGGGCGCCTGGCTGCGTTCGTGCGCGGTCTTCACCGTCAGCGTGTTCGTGATCGCGAGCGCGGTGCGCGAATTCCACGACAAGGGGATCGAGCTGATGCTGTCGATGCCGGTGCCGCGCGCCACGTACTACGCCGGCAAGCTCGCCGGCTTCGCGGGAGTCTCGGTGCTCTCGGCGACCGCCTGCGCGCTGGCACTCGTGTGGTGTGCGCCGCCGTTGCAGGTCGCGCTGTGGGCGGCTTCTCTGAGCTTCGAGCTCCTCATCGTCACCGCGCTGAGCCTGCTGTGCGTGTTCACCTTCTCCCAGGTCACCGGGGCGTTGAGCGCGGTCATCGGGTTCTACGTGCTCTCGCGAGCGATGGCGGCGCTACAGCTCATTGCTCATGAGCCGCTGGCCGCTCCGGTGTTCGCGTCTCAGCGGTTTATCGGTGCATTTGTCGACGCCCTCGCGTTCGTGCTGCCCGATCTCGATCGGTTCACCGAGTCGGACTGGCTGATCCACGGCGCCGGTACGATCGCCGATCTCGGCTTCGTGGCGACGCAGGCGGCCATCTACGTGGTCCTCCTCTGCGCCGCGGCGTTGTTCGACCTCTACCGCAAGGCGCTGTGAGCGCGTCCACGACCGTGAGCGGGAGAGAGATGCAGTCTCGTGAACGGAACATCGCCGCGGTGCCGGCGGCGGTGCGGCTGATGCTGGCGGCGGCGCTCGCGCTCCAGATCGGTTGGCATGCGTGGCGTCCGGACCCCCGGGCCGAGGCGCGGGTCCTGGCCCCGGCCCCGGCCGTCTCGACACTGCGTATCGGCGCGCTCGGCGACGAGGCAGTGCTCGCGAAGCTGCTCATGCTCCACCTCCAGGCGCACGACAACCAGCCGGGGGTGAGCATCCCGTTCATGGACCTTGACTACGATCGGGTGGCGGGCTGGCTCGATGCGATTATCGATCTGGACCCGCGGGCCGACGCTGCGCTGCTCGCGGCGGCCAGACTGTACGGCTCGGTGCCGGACCCCGGCCGGCAGCGCACGATGTTCGAGCTCGTCCACCGGCGGTTCCTCGAGGATCCCGACCGGCGCTGGCCCTGGCTTGCACATGCCGCGGTGATCGCGAAGCACCGGCTCGCGGACCCCGCGCTCGCCTTGCGATACGCCCGCGCGGTGACCGAGCACGCGACCGGTCCACGGGTGCCGGCCTGGGTCCGCGACATGAGCGCGCTCATCGCGGCGGACATGGGCGAGCTCGAAACCGCGCGAGTCCTCATCGGCGGGCTGCTCTACAGCGGCAGGGTCAAGGACCCGGGCGAGATCCGGCTCCTCGGCGCGCGGCTCGTGGAGGTCGAAGCACGGAGTGCCGGGCGGGGCGCCGGGCGAGGCGCAGCCGGGCGTGAATGACGATCCGCCGGCCGACGGCTCGGAGGCTCCAGGCCGACACACGGTTGCCTCCGGTTCCACTCCCGGGCGCAGGTCGCGGGGATACCATCACCGGTACTGCTCGACATGCGGTCCGCCCCGGAAACGGCGGGCCGACGAGTCATTCAACGAACCCCTGGAGGCTCCATTCATGCCCCGCCGACAATACGGTTTCACCCTCGTCGAGATCGCGATCGTGCTGGTGATGATCGGGCTACTGCTCGGTGGAATTCTCAAAGGCCAGGAGCTCATCAACGGCGCCCGGGTCCGCAACCTCGCGGATATGAACGCCGGGGTCCAGGCCGCCTACTACGGCTTCATCGACCGGTACCGGCAGGTGCCTGGCGACATGACGGCCGCTGCCGCCGCCTCGGCCATCGGCGACGCCACCATTACCGCGGGCGGCAACGCGAACGGCAGGATCGACGCCGCCAGTTGGGGCGAGGCATCGGCGCTGTGGGTGCACCTGACGCGTGCCGGGTTCCTCCAGGGGAGCTACGACGGCGGAGCCACGAGCGCGACGAGGTATCGCGCCGCCGCCGTGGCGCCTCAGAACGCCTTCAACGGCTACATGCTTCTCGGCCAGACCCGCGACTACTCGACGACCGCCGGCGCCCCGACCGCGGCTCAGGCGGTCCGGCTCGGTCTTGTCCTCGGCGGCAACATTCCGGTCGACATCGCCCGCGAGCTCGACCTCAAGGTCGACGATCAGCGCCCGCTCACCGGAGCGCTGCGCTTCACCGGGACGACCACCTTCTCGCACCCCGGGGTGAGCGAGGCGACGGTGCTGTGCATGACCAACGCGACCACGAACGAGTACGACATCGCCGGCGACGCGCAGAATTGCAATCTCATCTACATCTACTGAGCCTTCGCCGCTCGTTGCCCACTGCCCGCGCCGCGGGCAATGGGCAACGAGCACGTCACCCGACATGCCGTTCATGTCTCCGGCGGCGGCCCACGTGTGCTGATTCAATGTGGCGGATGACGGAATACCGGCGTTCGAATCCAGAGTCCCTTCCGTTTCAGTGGAAGAGGACGGGGCAGGGTGCGGGACGCCGAACGCACGAGCGAGACCACCGGACACCGCGCACGAACGCGATCGAGTTCTCCGGGGTGCGCAAGGGGTTCGGGCGCCATCCGGTGCTGGCCGATCTCTCGCTCGAGGTTCGCGCCGGAGAGATCTTCGGGCTCGTCGGGACCAACGGCGCGGGCAAGACCACTTGCATCAAATGTCTGCTCGATCTCTGCCACATCGATGCGGGCCGGATCGAGATCTTCGGCCGGCCCGCAAGCGCGCCGGAGTCGCGCCGCCCGCTCGTCTATCTACCCGAGCGCTTTCTGCCCCCGCACCATCTCCGCGGACGCGAGTTCCTGGACTTCATGGCGAGGATGCACCGGGTCGAGCCGAGTCCCGGCCGGCTGCGCGAGGTGCTCGCGGCGCTCGATCTGGCGCCGGCCACGCTCGACAAGCCGGTCCGGGACTACTCGAAGGGCATGGCGCAGAAGCTCGGTCTCGCGGCCTGCTTTCTCTCGGGCAAGTCTCTTCTCGTGTTCGACGAGCCGATGAGCGGCCTCGACCCCAAAGCGCGAGTGCTCGTCGGGCACTACCTGGCCGGCCTTCGAGCCGGCGGAGCAACGGTGTTCTTCAGCACCCACATGCTCGCGGACGCCGGTGACCTGTGCGATCGAATGGGCGTGCTCCACGGCGGATCGATGCGGTTCACCGGCTCGCCCGCCCGGCTCAGGGAGCATTATCCGGCCGCCACGCTCGAAGAATCCTGGCTCGCCTGCATCTCCTGATTCGGCCGGCGCGCAGTGCCGTGGCATCGATTTCTGCCTGGAGTGTGATGAAACAAAAGGGACTTATATCCATAACTTGACAGACATCGCACCGAGACCCTCTTGTCGGATTACGCTTCGCTAATCCGACCTACCCGGGGCCGGCAGCCCCTCGGTAGGTCGGGTTAGCCGAAGGCGTAACCCGACATCGAACCGAGTCGCTGCAGGCTGCGCACTGTCTGATCGTTCGTCAAGCTATGGATATAAGTCCCTATTCTTTCCCGGCGGCTTGTACAGGGAGAACGACGGATGGAAGCTGTCCACGCGCATTCGTTTCGTTCATGCTCGAATAAGGACCCTGCTGGCAAAATCAGAGGATTGGAATCACGAAGCCTGGGGCACGCCGGTCAGCGCGGCGCACCTCGGGTTTGCCCTCTCCGTCTTCTCCAAGCGCCTGTTGGAATACTCGCAGCGGGTGGGCGCGCGTTTCAGCAAGGAAGAAAGTGAGAGTATTCTCGGTGTCTGGCGCTACGCCGGCTATCTCATGGGGATACCTGAAACGATCCTCTATGCCACCGGCGCGGGGGCGGGAGAAATGTACAAGATCGGCAATCTGTGCGAGCCGGTGCCGGACGCCGATTCGATAGCCGTGGCAAACGGGTTGATCCTGGCCATTCCGTCAGTTGCGGACGTGACAGATCCGGTCGAAAAGAAGAAATTGACGGATTTGGCCTACCGCCTTTCACGATCGCTCATTGGAAACCAACTCGCTGATCGGTTCCAGTTTCCAAAGACATCTACCTTGGGAACACTGTTCGTCTACCGGATGAAGCAGCGTCTTCAGCGATGGTTGACGGGCGGACAGTTGGTCAGAGCGGGCAATTTTACTCAGCTTCTCCAAATCTCGGTGTACGACGAGGATGGATTGAGCTACAAGATGCCCGACCACGTAAAGCACAGAATGTCGAGCTCGTGGTGAGAGGTGCTCGCGCCGTGGTACGGGCGCCTCACTGCGGTTGACAGGAAGCAGGGAGTCGGCCCGATGCAAGGAAGCCATCTGCCGTTGGCAGCGTCGATAACGTCGCGCACTCGCGCCGGTGCGCTCTCCGCCGCTCCCGGCAGGTTATGGTGGGGGTGATGACCCCAGCGTCCCTGGACCGCTACGCCGCTGCCATTCTGCGCCGCCGGTGGCTGGTCGCCGCACTTACGACGCTACTCATGCTGGTCATGACGGGGGGCGCCCGCTTCATCGGCGTCACGAACGACTACCGGAGCATGTTCGCGGAAGACAATCCGCAGCTTGCCGCATTCGACGCGCTGGAGGACACCTACTCCGCATCCAATGCGGCGCTGATCGCCGTCGCCCCTCGAGGAGGCTCGGTGTTCACCCGCGAGGCGCTCGGCGCCATCGAGGACCTGACCGAAGCCGCGTGGCGTACGCCCTGGTCCACCCGGGTCGACTCCCTCACCAACTATTTCCACAGCGAGGCGATCGAGGACGATCTGGTCGTCCAGCCGCTCGTCGATGACGCACAGTCGCTCGGCGATGCCGACCTCGCGCGAATCGAGGAGATCGCACTGAACGCGATCGACGTGGCCGGGCGTCTGGTCTCCCATGACGGACGCGTGGCCGGGCTGGTGATCAACTTCGCGCTGCCCGAGAACCCGGACGCCGCGGTAGTCGAGATCACCGGCTATCTCGACGCCCTTCTGGAAGAGGCCCGCACGAGCCATCCGGACGTGGCCTACTACCTGACCGGCGACGTGGTCATGAACCGTGCCTTCGCCGAGGCCACGCAGGACGACTTGGAGACCCTGGCGCCGATCGTGTTTCTGATCATCGTGGTTACCGCCACCGTCCTGCTGCGCTCGGTGCTCGGCACCCTGGCCCTCGTCGTCGTGCTCGTGTTCGTCATCAACACCACCATGGGGTTCGCCGGCTGGATCGGTACGGTGTTCAATCCCGCCAATTCCGGCGTGCCGATCATCGTGATGACGGTCGCCGTCGCGCATTCGGTCCACATCGTCACCGCCGCTCTCGCGGGCATGAGCCGTGGCCTCGGCCGGGACGAGGCGATTGCCGAATCGCTCCGCGGCAATGCCTGGCCGGTGTTTCTCACCACCATTACGACCGCTATCGGGTTCCTCAGCCTGAATGCCTCGGATTCACCGCCCTTTCACGTCCTCGGCAATCTCGTGGCGTTCGGCGTGCTGTGTGCCTTCGTCTACTCCATGACCCTCCTGCCGGCGCTGCTTTCGCTCCTGCCGTTGCGGGCGCCTCGTGCCCGCAGCGGACGGATTGTCTTCTTCGCCCCTGTCCACATCGAACGGCCCGGCTTCTTCGACCGCTTCGGCGCCTTCGTCGTCGCACGCCGCAAGTTCCTGCTCTGGTTCGTCACCCTGCTGGCCGTCGCCCTGGTCATGGGCATTCCCCGCATCGAGCTGACCGACAACTGGACGCGGTACTTCGACGAGCGTTACGAGTTCCGGCGCGATACGGACTTCGTCATCGAGAACCTGACCGGCATGGAAACGCTGGAATACTCGCTGAACGCGGGTCGCGAAGGCGACATCACCGATCCCGATTATCTGCGTGCGGTCGACGCCTTTGCCGGATGGTACCGGGAACAGCCCGAAGTCGGTCATGTCCAGGCATTTCCGGACATCATGAAGCGCCTGAACAAGAACATGCACGGCGACGACCCGACCTTCCATCGCCTGCCTGACGATCCGGCCCTCGCCGCGCAATATCTGCTGCTTTACGAGCTCTCGCTCCCGTTCGGCAACGACCTCAACAACCGTATCGACGTCGCCAAGTCCGCCACCCGCATGACCGTCGTGGTCCGCAGCCTGTCGTCCCAGGCCCAGCGCGAGCTGGACGCGCGCGCGCAGGCCTGGCTCCGTGCCAACGCGCCCGATCTTGCGACCGAGGCCTCGGGGGTCAGCATCGTCTTCGCTCACCTCTCCCAACGAAACATCGAGAGCATGCTGCGCGGCACGATCATCGCCATGGCCCTGATTTCGTTCATCCTGATCTGGGTCTT
This sequence comes from Gammaproteobacteria bacterium, assembly GCA_047514485.1. GTDB lineage: Bacteria > Pseudomonadota > Gammaproteobacteria > HK1 > HK1 > HK1. The sequence goes on along the minus strand of JAKZYK010000415.1, from coordinate 9,911 downwards.
CAAGAGCGTGTGTCTCGGCCTGGTCAGTCTCGTGCCCAACTTCCTTCCCGCGGCTATGGCCTTCGGTCTGTGGGGCTATCTGGTCGGCCGGGTAGGTCTTGCCGGCTCCGTGGTCACCGCGATGGCCTTTGGCATCATCGTGGACGACACCATTCATTTTCTAAGCAAATATGTGAAGTCCCGCCGTGAGGGTCTGCTCGCGCCCGAGGCGGTGCGGGCCGCCTTTCGCACCGTAGGGCAGGCGTTGTGGACCACGACCGCAGTCCTGTCGTTGGGCTTCCTGGTGTTCGCTTCATCGGGATTCGAGCTGAGCTGGGCGCTCGGCCTCCTGATCACGATCACGATCGTCTTCGCGCTCCTCGCCGATTTCTTGCTACTTCCGCCTCTGCTGATGGCCATCGATCGGAGAAAGTGATGATCCCCGTCCGTCTCACCCGATCGGTGCTCCGGTTTCTCGCGCCTTGCCTGGCCTTTCTGGCTTGTCTGGGCACGCCGCCGATCGTGCACTCGGACGACGCCACTCCCGAGGAAGCCGGGCTGAAGATCGCGCTCGAAACCCGCGTGCGGGGGAAGGGTTTTGGCAATTTCACGGCTCGCCAGAATATGGTGCTGCGCAACAAGCAGGGGCAGGAGAGCCGGCGCCAGCTCCGGGTAAAAATTCTCGAGGTCGCCGGAGACGGCGACAAGAGCATGTTCGTGTTCGATGAGCCGCGCGACGTCTAAGGGGACCGCGCTGCTCATCCACGCCCACCGGGAGAGCACGGACGACCAATGGCTCTATCTGCCCGCCCTGAAACGGGTCAAGCGCATCAGTTCGTCGAACCGCTCCGGCTCCTTCATGGGCAGCGAGTTCGCCTACGAGGACATGAGCGCGCAGGAGGTGGAGAGGTTCACCTACCGGTACCTGCGCGACGAGCCTTGCGGCGACCTGACGTGCACGGTCTCCGAACGCATCCCGGTGGACAGGAAATCAGGCTACCGCCGCCAGTTGGTCTGGCATGACCGGGACGAGCTTCGCGTCCGGAAAGTGGAGTACTACGACCGCAAGGACGCGCATCTGAAGACCCTGACCTTGGGAACCTACGAACAGTATCTGGATCGTTACTGGTACGCCGGAGAGATGACGATGGTCAATCATCTCACGGGGAAAAGCACCGTATTGACCTGGACGGACTATCAGTTCCGAACCGACCTCGACGCACGCGACTTCAACCAGTCGAGCCTGAAACGCGCGCGTTGACGACAGTCCTGCGTGCGTTGACGCCGGTCCTGTCTCACACCGTTCGCTCTTCAGCGTCGAGAAGCTCGTGCGGCAATCTGAACGTGACGTTTTCTTCGATGCCGTCGAGATCGGTCACGACTACGTCGAACATGTCGCCGAGCCGGTCAATCAGCGCCTGGACAAGCTCTTCAGGGGCCGACGCCCCGGCCGTGATTCCCACCGTCTGCGCCCCGTCCAGCCAGGCTGAATCCAGGCTCCCGGCGTCCGGAATCAGATAGCTGTCGGTTCCGGCCTCTTCGCTGATCTCTCGCAGCCGGTTCGAGTTCGAGCTGTAGTCGGCGCCAATTACCAGGACCACGTCACACTGATCCGCCAACAACCGCACCGCGGTCTGGCGATTTTGCGTCGCATAGCAGATATCTTTCACGTCGGGACCTCGGATCGCCGGAAAACGTGCCTTCAGTGCCGCGATGATCTCGCGGGTATCGTCGACGCTGAGCGTCGTTTGCGTCACGTAGGCAAGCATTTCCGGCTTGCCGGGTGTCAACGTCGCTACATCGTCTATATTCGACACTAGGTGAACCTCGCCGGTGACTCGCCCCATCGTCCCCTCTACTTCCGGATGGCCCAAGTGTCCGATGAGGACGATTTCGTAGCCCTGCCGCTCATAACGCGTTGTTTCGTTGTGTACTTTGCTCACCAGCGGACAGGTTGCATCGATTACCTGCAACCCGCGAACACCCGCATCGTCCGCGACCTTTCGGGATACGCCATGGGCACTGAACACGGTGACGGCGCCCGGCGGGATGTCTCCGACTTCTTCAACGAACCGAGCGCCCTTGTCCCGCAAGCTATCTACAACGTGTTTGTTGTGGACGATTTCGTGCCGAACGTAGACGGGTGCGCCATAGAATTGCAGCGCGCGTTCGACGATGTCTACGGCTCTGACGACACCGGCACAAAACCCTCTCGGCCGCGCCCGAATGACGCGCAAGGCTGGCTTTGCCACTTGGCTCTCCCCGAACTATTACGACTATGCGTATGGCCGATGGCCCACCATTGTACGGCAGCTACGCCCGAGAGCCGCGGGCGTCACTTGCGCTTTGCCCCCGACGAGGGCAGGCGCCTCATTGGCCGATGCCGCCGGCGAGACGAGTCCTTACCCGGCCTCGGTCGCCTGCCGCCGTTGTTCCCCAGCGCCCGGGTGGGCTATAAGGCATGAGACCGCACGTCGTCCACCGGGAAAGCGGAAATGGAATCCAGCATCTTCAAGTTCGTGCTCAAGTACAGTATGCGCGAGCAGATACTCCTGCTCGTGCTGACGATCGTTTCGTTTCCGTTCTTCTATCTCCTTCTCTATCTGCCGAAGGTGATCGTCAACGAGGCGATCGATACTGACGCTTCCGCGTTTCCGGTGGAAGTCCTCCGCTTCGAGCTCGGGCAGATCGAGTATCTCATCGCGTTGTGCGCGATCTTCCTCGGGCTCGTCCTCGTCAACGGCGGCTTCAAGTACTTCCTCAACGTGTACCGCGGGGTAGTCGGCGAGCGCATGCTCCGGCGCCTGCGCTACGACCTCTTCGTCCGGATGCTGTGCTTCCCGCTCCAACGGTTCCGCCGGACCTCGCAGGGCGAGCTGGTCTCCACGATCGTCGCGGAGACCGATCCGCTCGGCGGCTACATCGGCGACTCGATCGCGCTTCCCGCGTTCCAGGGCGGGATGCTCATCACCCTCCTGATCTTCATGTTCATCGAGAATCCCGTGCTCGGCGTTGCCGCCATCGCGTTGTATCCGGTGCAGGCCTGGCTCATCCCCAAGCTGCAAAAGAAGCTCAATGCGAGGAAGAGGGAGAGGATAAAGCTCGCCCGCGCCCTCTCCGAGCGGATCGGAGAGGTGGTGACCGGGATCCGCGAGGTCCACACCCACGATACCTCGCGGCTCGAGCGCGCCGACTACACCGAGAGGGTCGGCGAGATCTATGGCGTCCGGGTGCAGATCTACCGCCTGAAGTTCTTCATCAAGTTCGTCAACAACTTCATCGCCCAGATCACCCCATTCTTCTTCTACTCCATCGGCGGCTATCTGGTGATCGGGGGCGATCTCACCTTCGGCTCACTGGTGGCGGTGATCGCCGCTTACGAGAAGCTCGCCGATCCGTGGAAAGAGCTCCTCAATTTCTATCAGGTCAAGGAAGACGCCAAGGGCAAGTACGAGCTTCTCCTCGAATCGTTCCAGGTGCCCGGGATGCTCGATCCGGAGCTGATCGACGCGGAGCCGGGGACGCGGGTGCCGATCGCAGGCGCCCTCGTCGCCAGCAACCTCGATCTCAAGGAAGAGGACGAAGGCGAGACGACGTTCCCGGGCGGGCTCTCCCTCACCGCCGAGCTTCCGGCGAGGCTCGCGATCGTGGGCGGCCAGGGCAGCGGCAGCGACCGTCTCGCGCACGTCGTCGCGGGCCTCAAGCGCCCGAGCACCGGAAAGTTGCTGGCCGGCGCCTTCGATCTCCTCGCGTCGCCGGAGGCGGTGACCGGACGCCAGATCGCCTACGTCGGCCCCGAGACGAGCCTGTTCTCCGGCACGTTGCGCGATAATCTGTTCTACAGCCTGAAGCATTGCCCGACGCGTGCCGCCGCCTATGACGAGCCCGGCCGTGTGCAGTGGGAGCGGCGCCGGACCGAAGCCGCGAGGGCCGGGAACTCGCCCCACGACATCCGCGCGGACTGGATCGACTACGCGGGCGCGGGGGTCGAGGACGTCGAGTCCATGAACGCGCGCGCCATCGAGGTGCTCTCCATCGTGGACATGGACGACGACATCTACCAGCTAGGATTGCAGTCGAGCGTCGACCCCGATGCCGCGCCGGAACTCGCACGCGGCGTGCTGGAAGCTCGCAAGATGCTCCGCACCCGGCTCGCGGATCTGCGCGCCGCGCACCTCGTGGATCCCTTCGACCGGGATGCCTACAACGTCAACATGACAGTGGCGGAGAACCTCCTCTTCGGCACCCCGAAGGACCGGACGTTCGATCCCGAAGATCTCGCCGGGAACGCCTACGTGCGCAAGGTGCTGGACGACATCGGCCTGATGGACGACTTCGTCGACATCGGTCGGCAGGTCGCGAAGGTCATGGTCGATCTGTTCGCGGACGTTGCGCCGGGCAGCGAGCTGTTCGAGCAGTTCAGCTTCATCTCGGCGGAGGATCTGCCGGTATTTCGCAGCCTGCTGAGCCGCACCGAGTCGGACCGTCCCGGCGACCTCGGCGACGACGACCGGACGATGTTCCTGTCGCTCACGTTCAAGCTCGTGCCCGCACGCCATCGGCTCGGATTGATTGACGAGCCGATGCAGGAACGCCTGGTCATGGCCCGCCGCAGGTTCTCGGAGGGCCTCGGAGCGGATCAGACCCCCATCGAGTTCTTCGACTCCGAGCGCTACAACTCGTCGGTCTCGATTCTCGACAACATCCTCTTCGGCCGGCTCGCCTATGGGCGCCAGCGCAGTGCGGCGCGTATCGGTGAGGTGCTCGGGGAGGTGGTGGACGCGCTCGGCCTGCGGCGCGTGATCACGGAGTGCGGGCTGGACTATCCGGTCGGCATCGCCGGCTCGCGGCTCTCGTCCGTGCAGCGCCAGAAGCTTGCGATCGCACGAGCGGTGCTGAAACGTCCCGACGTGCTCGTCGTCGATCGCGCGACCGCGGCGCTCGATGCGTCCTCGCAGACCCGAATCCTGGATAACTTGTTGAAAGAGTTTGAATCCCGCGCCTTGATCTGGGTAGTCCACCGTGCCAGCCTTGCGGAGCGTTTCGAGCAGACGATTGTGCTGGAGGGCGGCAAGGTGGTGGAGCAGGGTGCGTTCGCGGAGCTGAACCGGCCCGGGACCGTGCTCCACGAGATGGCGTTGGCCGGCTGATGCCGGCCGGTGCGTTCGCAGACCCGTATCCGGGCCTGCACGATATGCGGATTGCGCCGGCAAAGCGCCCAAAGATCGGAATCCGAGAATAGCCGGAGAATGGCCCGAGAATAACCCGGGAATCACCATGGACCTCACAACCGTAGCCGAGATGCTCCGCAAGGTACCGATGTTCTCGAAGCTCGAGCTTTCGAAGCTCAAGCTCGTCGCATTCACGAGCGAGCTTTGCACCTACGAGGGAGGCGAGGTGCTCTTCGAGGCCGGTGATGCAGCCGACAGCGCCTACGTGATCATGGAGGGCGCGGTCGAGATCGTCGCCGAGACCGAGGCGGGACCGGTGGTGGAAGTCGTTCTCGGCAGGAACCAGCTGTTCGGCGAGCTCGGGGTGCTGACCAACTCGCCTCGCTCGGCAACGAACCGGGCCCAGGACGAGTTGGCTGCACTACGGATCACCGGCGAGATGTTTCTCAAGCTGCTCGCGGAGAATCCGGAGGTCGCGCTCGACGTCATGCGGCAACTGAGCGAGAAGCTCGTACGCTCGCACGAGCAGTTCGTCGGGCTGCAGAAACGGTTGCGGGAGCTCGATCATGCACAACCCTGACCCGGCAAGGCGGCGGCGCCTCGCCGGCGCCGGGGGCTGAATCGGCTTGGACCGGAAACGTTTCGAAGGGCTCTGGAGCCGGTGTATCGGCACGGGCGCCGGCGCGGTGTTCGACCAGCTCGACACCCTGTACCGCGAGCCGCATCGCCGCTACCACACCGCCGCCCACATCGAGCACTGCCTGCGCCAGTTTGACTTCGCCGCCGATCGGATGGACGAGCCGGACGCGGTGGAGATGGCGTTGTGGTTTCACGATGCAATCTACGACGTCCCGGGAAAGGAGAACGAGCTGCGCAGCGCGGAGCTGTTCGCGGCGCGGGCCGACGGGCGGGGATCGGAGCAGTTCCGCTCCGAGGTGCACCGGCTCATCATGGCGACGACCCACCTCGATCCGCCGCCGGCAACCCTCGACGAGTCGTTCATCGTGGATATCGATCTGTCGAGCTTCGGCCTGCCCTGGGAGGAGTTCCTCCGCGACAGCCGCGCGGTGCGCGCGGAGCTCCCGCACGTGTCGGATGCCGAGTTCTATCCCAGGCAGAAGAAGTTCCTGGAATCGTTCGCCGCCCGTTCCGAATTCTGCTTCACCGAATTCTTCCGCGACCGGCACGAGACGCGCGCCCGAGAGAACATCGAACGCCTGTGCGCCAAGCTGGAGACGGAAGGCCGGATATAGCGCATGTGCAACGATGAATGACCGGACTTTGATCGATTCCGGCAAATCCGATGATCAAAGCTGTATTCCTGACCTGCTTGACGATCGCGCACCTGCTTCTGCTGGCAGACGCCGCCCGCGCCCAGTCGATTGAAGCGGCGCGCACCGCACAGGCTGAAGGCAGATTCTTCGAGGCCGCCGAGCTCGCCGAATCCCTCGAAACCTCCGAAGGATATGCGCTGGCGGCCGAAGCGCTGGCGATACACAGCTACTACATCGCCGGAGACGGCGAGAAGCAGGCTTTGTTCGAGCGCGCCATTCAGTTGGCGCAAGAGGCGATCCGCTCCGACGCGGCCAATCCGGAGGCTCATTTCCAGGCGGCTCATACCATGGGTCGGCACGGGCAGGCGATTGGAGCGCTGAAGGCAGCCAGCAAGGGATATGCCGAAAAGGTGCGCGAGGCGCTCGAGAGTGCGCTTCGGCTGGACCCGGACATGGCGTCTGCTCATTTGAGCCTGGCAACCTGGCATGCGGAGGTCATCGACGGCGTGGGGGCGTTCATGGCCGGTGCGATGTATGGGGCCAGGAAGAAGAAGGCTCTCGCACACTACGCGCGGGCTCTGGAGCTTGCACCCGACGAGAAAGTGGTGGTCGTCGAGTACGCGCTCGGCCTGCTGCTCCTGGACGACGCCAAGTATCGCGAGCAGGCGCGTGACCTGTTCGGGCGCGCGCTCGAATTGCCATCGAAGGATGCTTACGACCGAATTCTTCATCGAAGGACGGTCGAGAAGCTGGCTGCTCTCGACGGCCAGGAATCAGGAAGCCGGGGGTCGGGAGGCCAAGAGTCAAACGGGAGGTAGTGTCCCCGGCCGCCACCCCGGACTGCGGCGCCTGCGTCGTCCCCCTTGCCGAGGGTTCGGGGGTTCAGGCGTCGATTCTGTAGACGGTGACCGGCCGGCTCCTTCCGCGCACCGTCACCGTTCCCAGCGCTTCGAACGCGAAGCTCTCGGGGCCCGCGAGTTCGCGGGTGCGTTCGGAGACGATGATCCTCGTTCCGTGCTCCTTGTTCAGCGCCTCGAGCCGGGCGGCGAGGTTCACGTCGTCGCCGTGTACGGTGTAGCCCAGCCGGTCCTGCGCGCCGACGAGACCGCCGACCACGATGCCGGTGTTGATCCCGACCCTCGATACGAGCCGCAGACCCGCCCCGAAGGTGCGCGAGGCGAGGATGTGCTGGATCTCGATCGCGGCCCGCACCGCGCCCGCGGCATGGTCCTCGTACGCTTTCGGGAGATTGAAGGTCGCGAGGATGGCGTCGCCCTGGTACTGGTTGATGACGCCTCCATGGCGAACGATCGGCTCCGTGACCGCCGAGAAGTATTCGTTCAGGGTGGAGATCAGCTCGACCGGCGACATCCCCTCGCTCAAGGTGGTGAACCCTTCGAGGTCGTTGAAGAAGATCGTCGTCTCGCGAACGTCGCCCGCGCCCGCTTCGATCCGCGTCTCCGATGCCTTGAGCTGCGCCGCCACCTCGCTCGGCACGAAGCGTGAGAGCTCGGCCGCGGCGGTGCTCTCGACCACCGATCGAACGAGCAGGTTGCGCGCGCGGGTGATGGCGACCGCGAGGATCCCGGTGACGATCAGCATCGAGATGACCTTGTCGAACTCCGCCCCGAGCAGGATGCTGTTCGAAGTCATGTACTGGACATAGTCGCGCGTGATCATCGGGTTGTCCGGCACGATGCGGGCCGCATAGAGCACCATCAGCAGCCACCCGCCCGCCGCCACCGCGCCGGCGAGCAGAACGTACCGCGCCTCGAAGCGCAGCGCCCGGAGCGCGATGAAGATGAAGACATAGAGCAGGGTGGGCACCTTGAGATAGAACGACGCCGGCTGGCCGTACTTGATGTGAATGCTCCAGATCAGCGCGAGCAGCAGGAGCATGTCGACGATGACCGAGACGTACAGCAGCCAGTTCGGCAACGCGCGCCGGTGGGCGAGAACGACGCGCACGAGGGTGAAGAGCAGGTACACGCCGAGCACCCAGGGCTCCGATGCGAACACCGTATCGGCGGTGTACGGATTGGGGGAGAGCGCGTATAGGATCGAGAACGTGACGACAATCGAGAGCTGGATCCATCCGACCACGATCTCGCTCGAATCCTGCTGGCGCCGGATCGCATCCCGCACCCTGCCCGGCAGGTGCGGCGTCTCCAGGCTGATGGGCAGTCGCAGGCGCATGCTCGGTTCCCGGTCGTGTGTGCTTACACCGCGCTACTGATTTGCAACGCTATCAGATAATGCATCCGGACAATGCCTCGAATTGCGGGTTCGCCGGGGTTTCAGTTAGGCTCGCGCGCGGGACGGAGAACCGAGTGGGGCAGGCGTGATCGCATCACCCAGACACGCCCGGGTACTGGTCTACAGTCACGACTCCTTCGGGCTCGGGCACCTGCGCAGATGCCGGACCATCGCGCACGCGCTCGTCGCGCGCCGCAAGGCGCTGTCCGTGCTCATCCTTTCGGGCTCGCCGATCATCGGGAGCTTCGATTTCCGGACCCGGGTCGACTTCGTCCGCGTCCCCGGCGTCATCAAGCTGCGAAACGGCGAGTACTCCTCGCTCAGCCTGCACATGGACATCGGGGAGGTGCTGCGGATGCGCGCCTCGATCATCCGGCACACCGCCGAGGTATTCGCGCCCGATATCTTCATCGTCGACAAGGAGCCCCTCGGCCTGCGCGGGGAGATTCAAGGCACGCTCGAAACGCTCAAGGCGCGCGGGTCCCGCCTCGTGCTGGGGCTGCGCGACGTGATGGACGATCCTGTCTTGCTTGCCGAGGAGTGGGAGCGAAAGAACGCCATGTCGGCGCTCGAGACCCTCTACGACGACATCCTCGTCTACGGCCTGCCGCAGGTGTGCGATCCGCTCGCCGGTCTCGGGCTCTCGACTTCGATTCGGCAGAAGATGACCTACACCGGCTATCTCGAGAGCGCGCCGTCCGATGACCCGCCAGGAATACGGGCCGCGACCGCCCTGCCCGAACCGTTCATCCTCGTGACCCCCGGCGGGGGCGGCGACGGCGAAGATCTCATCGACTGGGTCCTCGGCGCCTACGAGTCGGATCGGAATCTGCCGCATCCTGCCCTGATCGTGTTCGGGCCCTTCATGCGAGCGCGGCGCCGGGAGCAGTTCCGCATGCGCATCGCAAGGCTCGATCGGGTCGATGCGATCACCTTCGACGCCCGGTTCGAGAATCTGATGGCGCGCGCGGTCGGGGTGGTCGCGATGGGCGGGTACAACACGTTCTGCGAGATCCTCACCTTCGACAAGCCGGCGATCATCGTGCCGCGCCGCCGCCCGCGGCTGGAGCAGACCATTCGCGCGTCGCGCGCCGAGCAGCTCGGGCTGGTCCGGATGCTGAGCGACGAGCACGGCCGTGACCGGGGCGCCATGGCTGCGGCGCTGCGCGGGATCGATTCGCAGCCGCGTCCTTCGGATGTCGTCGTGCCGGGCCTGCTCGAAGGTCTCGAC
>JAKZYK010000414.1:0-3513 GCA_047514485.1 Gammaproteobacteria bacterium | reverse complement strand
GCGGGTGCCGACGAGGTTGGTGTCCCGAAACTCCTCCCATGAATAGCGGTCGCCCGATTTCGCCGCGAGGTGGATGACCGTGTCCCGACCCTCGAAGGCGGGGCGGATTGCATCGAGATTGGACAGATCCGCGCGCACCGTGGTGACGCCGGGGACGTCGCTCCTGTTCAGCGCGGTGAGGCGTGCGCGGGGCTCGAGACGCTTGCGCGCCGCGCTGCCGATGAGTCCGCTCATGCCGGTGATCACGATGTTGTGGGTCACAGTCCGTCCTCCCTCTCCGAATCCGGTTTCGCTATCGGCTGCCCGGCCGACGTCCGTGGCACCAGGCCAATTCTCACCCTGCCCGGTTGGAGTGCGTCGAAATGCCCGATCGGCAGGTCCCGACTCCCATTCATCAGATCGGTCACGGCATCACCGAAACATGTTCGGGTGGATTGCGACTCCCATTGCGCGCCCCCGTTCCGTTGGTTCTCGAACAGTCGGCTGCATATTACCCTCGCAAGTCGAGCAGTCGCTCCGCGTCATGCGTGAAGTACGGCCATGCAATGGCACCGCGCAGACCGCGCGGTACGGCCGGAAAATCCCCGCGACGTGCCGCGCAAGCCCGATTGCGTGACGCATGCACACGCGTGGCCAAAGCAGCGCCAGTCCACACAGATTCGGGACGACGCACCCGATCCTGCCGGCCCCAGCGCGTCGAGCGTCGAACCGGGATCTTCGGCTCCTGTAGTGGGAGGTCGCGGCCAGTGCACGACCGACATGCGGGTCGCAACACGCGGGGTCGTTGTCCCGTTACCGTTTCTTTACCAATTGATAGTGAGTAAAGAGTCAGATATGTTTCGTCAGAACTGGCCATGTTGAGAAGGACGATTTCATGCCGCGAGTGAGCGCCAAGCGCCAGATTACGCTCCCCATCGATCAATGCAGAGAGGTCGGGATTGGGCCAGGGGACGAGTACCGCAGCTTCGTTGCCGATGGCCGAATCACCATCGTGCGAAAAACTGCTGGAGCAGCCAAGGGATTCCTGTGCCACGTAGCTGGCGATCCTGCCGTCAGCGACGAGGAGTCACTGCAAGACGCGCTGAACGAGTCGACGCCTTGATCGCTGTCGACACCAGCGTCCTGCTCCGGTATTTGCTGCACGACGACGAGGCCCAGGCGGCGCGCGCGGACGCTGTACTCGATACCGCCGAGACCGTCCTGATCACGGATGTCGTAGTAGTGGAAACCGTCTGGACGCTCGCCGGGCGCAAGTACCGACTGGCCAAGGCCGAGCTGGTGGCCGTCCTGGAACGGCTGTTCAGCGAGCCGAATATCCGTTTCGAGGACGATCAGGTTGTGTGGCGCGCCTTGCAAGCGTACCGGGGCGCCGCGTCGGCGGGCGAGGCCGGGTTGGCGAAGGACGCCGGTTTCGCCGATGCGTTGATCGTCTACAAGGCGCTGCGGGCCGCATCGGACGCCGGCGAGGCGTTGAACGCTGTCTACACCTTCGACGCGGCTATGCAGCGGTTTCCGCACACCGCATCGCTCTGAAGGAAATCCGACGAAGGTCAGCATCCGCCGACGCATCATGGACCTGCTCGCACTCACAGCCACGGCGATTCGGACTGCGTTTCCGGTGCCCGGACCTGGCGGCGTTACCGCTTGGGAAACGGGACGACGTTGCTGGCGGCGCCGACGCGAGCCCGACCATGACGAATGTATCGACCAACTTCAGCTCGCAAGATCACCTGACCCAACCCGCCGTGGCCCCGCCCCCCGCGCAAAGCGAGAATCGCCGTATACCTTGACCGTAGTCGGCGCATACCGCGTCGGATGCGTGTCATCCGTGCAGGTGCCGATGCACGCAATCGGCGCGTCGTAGTTCGGCCGCGTGAAGTACCCGATCGACATCCTGCGCGACCGCGACCGACCCTCCGCTTCCGGCACCGCCACACGATGCGGGGTCGAGACCCATCGGTCATTGGTCCATCGCATCAGCAAGTCGCCGATGTTGACGATGAAGGTGTTGTCGATGGCGGGAGCGTCGATCCAGTCGCTCCCGCGCGAGCGCACCTGCAGACCGCCCACCGCGGCCTCGTTGCGCAGGATCGTCATCATGCCGAGGTCGGTATGCACCCCGCATCGCAGCTGCCCGGGCTCGAGCTCCTGCGATGGAGCGGGATAGTGCAGCAGGCGCAACTGGCTCCCGTGGCGATCGAGCTTGTCCGCGAACCAGTCGGACGGAAGCCCGAGGGCCAGGGCCAGACAGCGTGCGAGCCGTCGGGACAGGTCCTCGACAGCCAGGAAATAGGCCTTCATCGCCGGTTCGAGCGCCGACAACGCGCCCGGCCACAGGTTGGGCGCGAAGTTCGGATAGGAGAGCTCCTCGGAATGGTACTCGTCGTCCGGGCGGTCGAAGGGACCGATCGCGAAGACCTCCTTGAAGTCCGGAGGCGTGTCGCCGCCGTGCATGCGGGCCAGCGTCTCCTCGCCATAGGGGATGTAGCCGCGATTCTGCTCGTGGTGCGGCCGCCGGACCGTCATCTTCGATTCCGTCGGCAAATCGAAGAAGGATCGCCCGGCGTCGTACAGCGCCTCCTGAGTCCGTTCGGCCACGCCGTGATTGCTGATCACGAGGAAGCCGATCTCGCGGCAGATGTCGTCGAGCTCGCGGGCGGCGTCGGCCACTGCAGCCGGGTCCGCGCTCTCGAAGCGCTGCAAATCAAGGACGGGAATGCTGTTCATCGTCATGGTGCCTCGCCTGTGGACGGTGCGAACCGCGCAGTGTAGACATCATGCCAAAGCCCACCCAGGTTGTCTTTCCGGCACTCGCGACAGAATCATCCGGAGCGTCGCCCGACGCTCCGCGTCAAGATTCGCACGCATTCTCGCCGAATCATTCGCTTGCGCTCCGACAACAATCGAGATTCCGGGGCCGGACGGCGTCCGGCTGCCGGGCCCGGGCGGAGCTGAAGCCACGCCCTACGATCCCCCCCGGTCCCGCGCCGCAGACCGGCCCGCGATGCGGCCGAACACCGCGCCGGAGACAAGGCCGGTCCCGCCGGGGTAGTTGAAGTGGAAGAGCCCTCCGACCATCTCGCCGCAGGTGTAGAGCCCGGGCATCGGGCGCCAATCCGGGCCGAGCACCCTCGCCTGCTCGTCGATCGCGAGTCCGCCGAAGGTGAAGGTGATGCCGCCGGTGGCAGAGTAGGCGGCGAACGGCGGCTCGTCGAGCCGCAGCGCCCAGTTCGACTTGGGCGGCTCGAGCCCCGTGGTGGCGAGTCCGTCCAGGACGGTCGGATCGAATCCGGCCGTGTCGCACGCCGCCTCGTTGTACGCATCGAGGGTGCGCAACGCCTGCGCCCGATCGTCGATGTCGAGCTGCTCGATCAGACCCTCGAGGGTATCGGAGGTGATCGGTTCGCTCGTCCGGTAGCGGGGCTCGAGCAGATGCATCGTCTTCTGGTCGAATATCTGCCAGGCGAGCGATCCCGGCTGGCGGAGAATCTCGCCGCCGTACTTCGCATAGGT